>QNDS01000434.1 GCA_003644925.1 Candidatus Fermentibacterota bacterium | reverse complement strand
TGTAAGTGAGGAAGTGAGGACTGATTCAACCGGCAGTCCATTAACAGTCCAGGTACCGGTCAATATGCCTGCTGGGGTTTCATACGAAGGGGTTTTTGGAACAGGCACACCGCCTCAGGGTGCTGGTTCCATTAATGTTGTCCCCCGTGGAATGGTAAACACAATGCCCGTTTCAGGTGGATTTGGCTTGCAGCCTGCTGCAGTAGGATCAACAACGATAACTGTAACCGACAGCAGAGGCATGCTTCTCGAAAGACGAAGCCTGTCTTCTCTCTCTCCAAGAGTAAATATGGTGTATATCCATCCCGACCTTGGATTGACAAATTATCAACTGAATGTCGCTTTTCATGAGTTGAGAGAAGATCTGCTGATTGAATTTCTGGAAATACTCAGATTCATTGATGCAAATGATGTGGAAGGTCCATTTCCCGAAGGTGTTATTTCATTCGATATTGCCTTCGATGGTAATGGAAATGCAGATGACGTGGAAATAACATTCAACGAAACCGGTAGTGATGAGCTCGCCGAGAAGGCTGCCGACATACTCGAGGATATGCAGCTTCCAGCGCCCCCTGAGGGAGCCGGCACAATAACAATCAGTCTTCAGTTCAACCTTGGAGATTGATAGTATGTGTAAAGGAGGTAAGCAATGAAAACACTCATCATCCTGCTGATGCTCTGCACGGCAGCGCAGGCATCCAGCATACAGCTGTACGAACACCGGCCGTACTCACAGGAGGAAGTAAGCCTTCTTAACTGGTTCGAGCTCACAATCCTCCGCAACGAGCTGTTCGCGATGCAGGGATACGTATTCTCGACAGATTGGCTGGCAGCTTATTATGACAGCCAGGACTGGTACTCACCCAGCCCGAGCTTCACTACCGCGGCAGAGTTCCCCACCGAGTTCACGAACGAGCAGCAGGCTAACATAGATCTATTTCTGGCATCCGCTGAAGGCCTTGAAGAATCCATTGAGGGGTGCTGTTACTCGGAAGTCCGGGATCTGGAAGTTGAATACTACAGCCAGGTCTACTCCTGGACAGACCGTCCCCCCGTGCCGGACTGGTATGACAGTTATACCAGTGTCCAGCCCCAGCTGGGCGGATATCCGGATTACTCTGCGGAGGACCTTCTCCCCTTCGATTTCTTCAATGACCTTTACACAGGCTCAGGAGTGAACGAAAACACTCAAGCCTGGATAACGACTCTGGACAGGCTTCATCAATATGGAGTTCAGAGCAAGTCCGTCTACAGGGTCTATTTCAGACCGGAAAGAACCATCGCGAAAGTTGAGAGGGTAACACTTGATATCGGAGATTCAGCGGGCAATCACGATCCCTATGTTCTCTGGACAGCATATTACGCAACCAACTCTATTTTCATAATTTTCGTGCCCGACTGCAAGCTGGAATGGGCATCGCGGGACGTTGCGCTCATTTACACCTGCAGCGGTGATGAATGCACCCTCAGAGCTGCCTTCAGGGGAATCTACCCCACGCTTACAATGGAGATATACGAAGGGCCATACAGCGATCTGCCGCTGTCAATCGAGATTAACAATGAGGATATCGGCGGTGACGAGAGATACGAAGAACTGTTTGCCGGCCGGTACTGATGCACACCGAAACCTCTACAGTTACATTCCGGGATCCTAGTTCATCTCGAATGTGATCTGTACGCTTAGTGTAACCGATTGCGCTCCAGAAGAGATCGACGGAGCAGATACTTCACCGGCAAAGTCACCGCAGACAGTGGAAACACTGTTCATCGGGTAGTAGTCTATCCACTCGCTGACATAAGTTGCGTCTCCAAGTTCCATACCCAGTTCGGAAGCAAGCTGCTCAGCCATCCTTATGCCGTCTGCAACCGCCAGGCTCCTGGCTTCATCCATCAGTGCCGCGTTATCCTCAACATAGAATGTGACACCGCTTATTGTGTTCGAGCCGGCACTGACAAGAGCCGCCAGAACCTCGCCTACACTGTCCAGCTCCCTGACGTCCACCTGAGCGTAGTGTGAAAGATGGTACAATGTCTCACCTGTATACTCGTAGGTGATGTAGTCGTACTCTTCCTCAACCCACATGTTGTACGAAGTGGTCATCATGTCCGACTCTTCAATGCCGAATTCCGATGCTGCGGTGAAAGCCGCGTCCATCAATTCAGCTGCATTATTTACAGCATCTGCCGGATCTTTCTCGGTAATGTCCACACCAAACACTATGGAAGCAACATCTGCCTCGGCATAGGCAGTTCCGCTGCCTGTAACATTGATTGCTCCCGGATAGTTCTGATCGGCTTCTTCGCCTCCACACCCCGCGAAGAACACCGCAACCAGCAGTAAGGCAAAAGCCTTCATGTAAATAGAACTCATCTCAACCTCCTGTTCGCGTTTATATGTGATGATTGTACAAACAGAATGGTAGATTATTCCACGATTTACTTCCAGTGCATGTTTGGAAACACCGCGCTTTGATCAATGATGAATTGAGTTGAACATTTCCAGCAGCTCTGCGGCATTGTGTTCGTAGTCGTATTCACCGGGAAGTTCCGGAGTAAACTCGATCACCTCGGAAGGAGAGGCAGTCCGCCCCGAACTCTGCAGAAGTTCCCCCTCCGAATACCACCATCTTGATTCACTGGGCATACCATCACTGTTATGAGACGATACGAATTCGAAGAGTAGTTCTCCCCTTTCACCATCCCAGGGTCTTTCAGGTATGCTGAAAAGAACTTCCCCGTATTCTCGGTGCATGGAGAATTCACCTGACCAG
>QNDS01000433.1 GCA_003644925.1 Candidatus Fermentibacterota bacterium | reverse complement strand
GAGTAAACGATGCCGAAGCAGTACTATCGGTTCAAAGCAAGCTAAAGTAATTAAGATGGAAAAAAAAACGGTTACGAAAAAAAGCAACCTTAAAACGGTTTTTGTTGATGCAATCGCAAATATAGAGAAGGGCGATTTTTTTACGGATAAAACAGGAAAATATAAAGTGATGGAAGTGAAAAAGCCTATTGGAGGAAAAAAAGAATTGACTCTTTCTCCTAATGCCAATATCTAAAGCAAAAATACAAATATTAGCGGCGAGCCAGAAGGCTAGGAAATATGTATGCTCAAAGAGTTTTACATGTTTTTTCGTTTGGTACTTTTTTAAGTACATAACGCACAAAACGCCTGCATTTCATTTGAATATGCACAGGCAACTACAAAATCTCGGAGACGAGTACAACTTTCTTTTGTGGGTAATGTTTCGGGATTCCGCAAAAACGAGCCTTGCTCGAGCTTATGTGGTCTGGTGCATCGTGTACGATAGGAAAAAAAATATTAATTGGATTGGACACGATGAAAGCAAGGGAGAGAAAAATGCTCGAGCGATTGCAAACGAACTACAAGGAAACGAAAGAATAATAGAGGATTTCGGCCAACTATATCATGAGCCAGTTCAAGATAAGAAGATTTCAAAGCCTAAAAAGCTTACGGAATTTATAACTACGAACGGATGCCTCTTCAAAACAACGAGTACTAACATGTCAACTCGTGGGGATTCAGAGGCTCAATTTAGACCGGATTTGAGAATATTCGATGATATTGAGACAGATAAAACAAAGTCAAGTCCAGTTCTTACTAAGAAGATTCTCAACTTCATAGGGGAAACCCTTACTGGCTCATCTGTGGATTGTGACACTATCTTCCTTTGTAACTACATATCTAGGCACGGAGTGGTCGCAAACTTAATAAAAAGATCCAAGAAAAACATGAACTGGCTTTTGAATATGAAGGCGCTTTATGAAAACGGAGAGATAGTATGGCCATCTAAGTATGTTGAAACGGATAAGGAAATGAGGGAGATAAATCTTAAGACTCACAACAGGAAGAGGCACGTGGTGAGTATCCAGTCAAAGAAAAGGGACGTTGGAACGGATCGATTCAATCAAGAATTCTTGAATATTCCTATATCAGTCGAAAACACAATAATAAAAGAGGAATGGGTAACGGATGGGCGAGCAGAATACTCAAAGGGAAATATAAGGAGGCACGGTAGGGACTGGCTCTATAATCTTGACGGTGTTGAAGTGAGGATGGATATATTTACCGCAATAGATCCCGCCATTTCTCAGAAAAAGACCTCTGACGAAAGAGCTATCGTTACTATTGGGACTTTTACATATAAACAAAAAAAATATTACATAGTTTTGAATTGCCGTGCTGGGAGATGGAGTATGAAAAATTTTGCAAAGGAATTAAAAGAGGTTCGTGATTTTTGGAATCCTACATCTATAGGTTGTGAGTCTAACGGAGTTCAGGAGGCGTTTAGGGAAATATTCCAAATGTACGATCTAAGCGCCTCGGCATTAAACCCGGATGGCGACAAGGTGAGAAGACTGTCAAGGCATCAGGCAGATGTGGAATTTGAATCCGTTCTTTTTCCGGAGGATGGAGATTGCGTTGACCTCATAATGGAATTAATTACATTTAACGGAATAGACGATACTCCAGACAATAGAGTGGATGCTTTCTCTTACGCAATGGAGATGTGCAAGAGAGGATTTGCAATACAGGGAGAAAAAGGAGAAGATAAACCAGAGGAGACTATTTGTGGAAATTTAATTGAAGAAACGTTTTAAAATGATAAAATCTAAATAAATGGCGAGCAAATTACAAACAAAAGCGATCGGGTCCAGTGGAACGGAAATATTTAGTGGGTTCATAGATGAAGACTATAATAAGGATTTGCAATTCCCTCAATCCACTGAAGTTTTTGATAAAATGAGGAAGGGGGATGGGTCTGTAATGGCTATTCTGAATGCTACGAAACTCCCGCTCCTAAACGGTATTTACTCCGTTGTTCCCGCCTCAGATTCAGCGCAAGATAAAGAGATTGCGGAATTTGTTGAGTTTGTTTTTTTTGAAAACCTTGTTTGGCAAGAGTTTTTAACCCAAATGCTTATTTGTTTTGATTATGGGTTTATGGTATTTGAAAAGGTGTATACAAAAATGGGAGATAAAATTGTGTACAAAAAGCTTGCTCCGAGGCTTCCAAAAAGTGTTTATAAGTGGCTCACGGACGAGCCGTTTGTTAGGGCTGATGGCGAGCCGGGGATTGAGCAACAGGTTTTCTCGGATTTAGCAAAAGATTCTCTCGTAACAATTCCTGCATCGAAGCTTTTTCGTGTGTCAATAAATCAAGAGGGGGATAATTACGAGGGGGTGAGTCTTTTGCGTGCTGCATACAAGCACTGGAAAATAAAAGACCTTCTATATAAAATTCAAGGAATAGGGGCAGAGAGGACGGCGGTTGGTGTTCCTGTGGCAAGAAGAACGGCGGAGGGCACGATTCAGCCAAAAGACCTAGAAAAAGTACAGACAACCTTGGAGAACTTAAGAGCGAACGAAAAACAATATCTTATAGAGCCTTTTGGGTGGGAGTTTAGATTTGAAAAGGCGGAGGGAAAATTTGAATATGAAGAGGCAATTTTGCACCACGATAGGCAAATAGCAAAGAGTGTACTCGCTCAATTCTTAGATTTAGGGGTGAACAAAGGGGCTTTGTCCCAAGGGAAGATTGATCAAGAGTTATTCTTGAATTCTATCACGGCAATGATAAAT
>QNDS01000432.1 GCA_003644925.1 Candidatus Fermentibacterota bacterium | reverse complement strand
TATCGGTAGCAGATATTGCAGACGTTAAAGTTGTTGTTAACCGTGTAACATTGTTCATAGGATACATTGTTAAGAATTGGGATTTACCTGCACCCCAAGGCATTACCCAGTTAGATATACCTTGTATAGGATTATTCCTGAATTTAGGGAATACATCTCTAGGATTCCGCATATCCATAGGGAATATTGTACCGGCACTAATAACAATTAAATAATAATATGATTCTGATCGTAACGCTAAGGGAGGTGCTGCAACGAAAGGTGTGTTTGTTTCAAGAGGGAAACTATAAATATCAGTTATCCCTTTAGTTACTTTTGCGTATTCTTCTAATGCACAGTTTAACTCATCAATAATTGTTCTATTAGATACTATCTGATTAATAGCTCTACCAGTTACGTCGTCTAAGCTCCCAATACGGAATTTGACTCGTTCCAACATTTTTCTTACTTGCATGGCTAACTCCATAAACATATTTAACATTTTTAGGTTTTAAACCTAATGTTAAATTTGTGTTTTTAGTGTTATACATATAATCGCCACACAACGTTAGCGGTACTACCGCTCTGGTTTAAGATTTTGTATGTATACGTTTTTCCTGACGTATTCGACCAAATAATATTTTTTGTTGCTGTTAATGATAATAAAGTACCACCGGTTGAATCCATTATATCGAAATCTACCGCTTGATCTGACTGTAATTCTACTGATACATGACCTGTTGATGAGTTAAGAGTTGTATAAGTGCTTCCTGTATTGCTTGCTAATGCAAACTCTTGTTTATCATTGACTGTATCTGTTGATTGTATTGTGTAAGCAGGCAAATCAAATTCATTACCATCACTATCAATCTGTTTCGGTTCTATTTGATATTTTATACTTGCTGCCATAATGTCCACCTTTTAAAGTGATAGGGTAGGCAGAATCAAAGGTTATGCCTTTAACTCTACCCGCCGAGTTGGTCTTTAGACCATTCCCTATCGCAAATATTTATCATTGTTCATCCTTCTTTAGAATCCTGTTGCTTCCCAACTACCAGTATAACCAGAAGTCGAAGCCAACGTAATTGCTCCTGCAGCAAATGGAAATGTTTCATTGAATGCAGGGGCGGTCTGACCTGCAGCACCGTTTGCCCAAGCCTTAGCAACAAGTATTGTACTCAATCCAGTTGTTACTTCTCCACCAGTTGTGGAATCAGTAAGTGTCCAGTTTCCAGTAACCTTCCTTACTCCACCAGAAATAAATTCATCGTTTACCGTATATGAAAATGCCATAATTTTATCCTCTCTTTTTTATATAACTGCTGTTTCTTTATTAACTTTGTAATTCTTGTGTTTCGCTTCAAAAGCAAAATAACCATAAAAATTCTGGTTGCAGTTGTTAGTGTGTATCATGTAATACGGTATTTCTACCTTGATTCCTCTACCCATAGCAAATGCAAGCCAAAACTCTATACAGGGTCGCTGATAATTATATTCATTCGCATCACCACCAGACCACGCTTCTAATCCATAAAGGCGTATCCGATCAACCGGCTTATCTTTTTCCATAATAGCATAAGCGATCATATAGGCAACTGTCGAACTGAAATACCCACCCGGAGCTAAATGACACGCTTCGTATAATGGGAATGCTTTTATATCAGCCATCTTTTCACCTGTCTTAACATTCTTAACGGTGTCATTACTTTTTGATATGAGTTCAACGTTTGGATATTGTTTGAGAAATTTATCAAATGTATAGTCAGCCGGAGGATATTTTTCGTCCTGTGCCGGTAACCATGACATTAAATCTTCCATGAAAAACAATTTATCTAAACGGTTAGACTTGAATGCAAAGTTGATTCCCCAGTTTTCACCGGTATCACCTGCCAACTTTGAACTTGCTCCCATACCAACAATATTAACAACTCGTTCCATAAGGTTATTTCTCCTTTTTTTATGTAGTTACGCTGACTAAATCACCGATCAAGTTTACAGTAGCAGATGTGCCAGTCGATGTTGCAGATGTGCATACACAGAATGACGTTATACCCGGAACTGTTACACCAGTTGATGATTCAACAACATAAGCTGCGGTGTTGATTGCTTTACCATAATAAGCATTGAGCAATCCGGTTGATGCAACACAGGTAGTCTGACCTTGTGTTTTTACGAAACCGAAATAACTCGATGTGAATGCAACTTGTGGTATTCCGACTTTTACCATTTTAACTGTATTAGTTGCCGGAGCAGCAGTTACATATTCTCCACCTGACGTTGATGCAGGATTAATAACATAAGGTGCATACTGTGTTAATGCCGCATGAGCAGTAACGTATACATATTTATCAATTAATCCGGTAGTTTTATTTGCGAATTCTATTTCTTGTCCAAGTGTATATTTAGCAGCAACTGTAGGAGTTGTCAAATCTCTTTCATCTACTGCCATTGCTGGACTTTGTGCTAACATAACCATGATTTTCTCCTTCTTCAGTTTTATATTACTACTGGATTCCCCAGTAAGTTTACTGTCAAATCAACTGCACCGGTAGTTGATGCTTGTGCCGAAACACAGAAAGATGTGTTGATCGGTACTGTACCGGTTGATGATACTTCTACTGCTACACCACTATTTGTACATTTACCAAATGTTCCTGATACTAAACCAGAAGTTGAGGTACACGTTGCCTGACCTTGTGTTTTAACAAAGCCATAATAGCTTGACGTAAACGCAACCTGTGGGACACATACTTTCTGCATCAGAACTGCATTGGTAACACATTCCGCTGTTGTATACTCTCCACCAGAAGT
>QNDS01000431.1 GCA_003644925.1 Candidatus Fermentibacterota bacterium | reverse complement strand
GTAAGCACCATAGCGGCAACATCCATGTCCGTACCTTTTTCGAAGGACACGCTTACGTTGCTGCTGCTGGGTCTGGATGTGGATGATACTTCAACAACACCTTCCACTTCACGCGCGACATCTTCGATGGGACGTGTAACCTGTTCACAGATGGCTTCAGGATCGGCTCCTGACCAGTAGGCGGAGATATTCAGTGTCGGCAGGGTGGCATCGGGTGTACCCTCGATCGGAACTTTATTAAAAGAGACAATCGCAAGAACAAGCAGGGCTACAAAGATAACTGCTGTTCCCCGCGGTCTCTTAAGAACCAGATCAACCATGGACAACTGGATCCCTCTTTCTCGAGAGGATTCTGTAAAGAACAGGAACAACAACAAGGGTAAGGACGGTCGCCACGGATATTCCGCCAATAACGGCAATTGCCAGCGGCTGGCGCAGGCTGGCGCCGGAACCGAACCCTATAGCCATCGGGAGAAGCCCGAGAACCGTTGTTACTGTGGTCATAAGGACAGGCCTGAACCTGTCTCTGCCCGCCTGGATTATGGCGCTGTTCCTGCCAAGCCCCTGCTTCCGAAGCTGCCCTATCCGCTCAACCAGAAGAATGCCGTCGTTCACAACAATACCTGACAGAACAACCACCCCGATACCGGAGAGGGCATTCCAGCTCTGACCGAATAATCCCAGACCAATAACAACACCGATAATACCCATCGGGACTGTGAACATGATCACCAGGGGTTCACGGAATGATTCAAACTGAGTTGCTAAAAGAACGTAGACAAGACCTACGGCAAGAAGCACTGCCAGAACAAGGCTTGATGTAGTGCGGTTCATCTCCTCGATCTCATTCCCCTGCCGGAGCTGAACGGGCGCTTCCCGGAGAAGGGTGTCTGCGGCAGCGACCACATCCCTTGATACCCTTGCCAGGTTGCTTCCCGAACCCTGAATCTGTACACCCACGGCACGGTTTCCCTGGTTGTGCTCAATAAAGCCGGGAGTCTGCTGACGGTAAGGCTCGGTTAGCCTGCTGAGCTGGAGAAGCCCCAATGATGTGGGCATTGATCTCGCCAGAAGCGAATCTGTCGGAATTCCCTCCCCGCTCCCTGCAAGAAGAACAACGTCAACTCTCTCATCCTGCCGGTAATAAGTGGTTACAGTAATACCTCTTGATAAACTTTCTACGAAATCTGCTACATCGTTTGCGGTCAGTCCGAACAGATTCAGCAGCTCCTGATCGAGGTCAAGCACCATTTCCGGTTTTCCCGGAAGGTACTGAACATCCGCCGATTCCACTCCCTCGTACTGGGACAGTATAGCAGCAAGACCTTCAGCAGCTGCAAGATCGATACCGATATTCTCACCCTCGAGAAAGACCGTGAAGGAGCTTCCTCCGCCCAGAATCTCACCAAGGAGTGACTGCCGTTTTTCGACGGTAATGGAGAAATTGAACGCGGAATCCCAGGCATCTCTCAGTACCTGCATGGCTCCCGTCGCATCCTCGGGGGATGGATAGGAAGCGGTCAGTATTGCATCCACTCCTTCGGAGGAGCGAACACCGCTGCGCCCTGAGACCCAGTCAGCACCGGAGCCGGCAGCAAGATCGGTAACCTCCTCGGAAAGTTCTATCATCTGTGCCATGGACGTTCCTCTTGGAGCCGAATAGGAAATCTCAAGCTGGTTCACAGGGGTGCTGGGAAGCAGCTGCATGGGAAGCCCCGCGCCGGCAAGCAGTGAGATTACAAAAACCACAAGCACTCCGGACAATACGGCCACAGGACGTTTGAGAATCCTCTCCATGAGGCTCACATAGCGTTCCTTCAGACGGGTTGTCACATCTTCGCTTTTCCTCAGCTTCTTGATCCTGGCTGTAAGCGCCGGGATGATAGTAACAGCCACCAGAAGGCTGGCAAGAAGAGCGAATCCGACAGCCAGCGCCTGATCACGGAAAAGCTGGCTTGTTATGCCCTCCATATAAACCACGGGAAAGAAAACGATAAGGGTAGTCAGGGTGCTTGCCGTAATAGCCTTACCAACTTCGGATGTACCGGATTTGGCAGCGCTTATCGCGCCCTCGCCCTCTTCTCTGCGCCTGAAGATGGCTTCGAGGACAACAACCGCGTTATCAACAAGCAATCCTGTTCCAAGAGCAAGACCTCCGAGTGACATGATATTCAGCGAAACACCTGATATGAACAGGAAGAAAAGCGCGATTGCAATACTCAGCGGAAGCGAAAGCCCCAGGATCAGCGGGCTTCTCCAGTCCCGGAGGAAGAAGAAGAGAACCAGGAATGCAAGAAGGCCTCCAAGCAGAAGAGCTTCTATCACCTCACCGATGGATTCCTCTATGAATTCAGCATCGTTCTGTATAATATCAAGCTGCAGGGCTTCGTATTCGTTATTAAGTTCCTCTATGAGCCCCTCAACTTCTCGGGCAACCTCAACGGTGTTGGCCTCAGACATTTTCCTGACGCGGATAATAAGGCAGCGTTCCCCGTTGAAACTGGCCCATTCGGTAACCGGTTTCTCGCCGAGGGACACTACGGCAATATCACGCAGCAGCAGTGGTGTGGTACCCCTGATACCGATCACTGTATTCTCAACATCCGCAAGGGTGGAGAACTCACCCTCCAGTGAAAGGAAGTACTCCCTCTGTCCATCGCGTACAAGCCCTCCGGACATGGACACGTTCGCACCCTGGAGAGCCCGGGAAATGTCCTGGGGATCAAGGTTCAGCTCTTCAACCACACCCTCGCGAAGCCGCACGAATACAGCCGCTTCAGCCTCGCCCTGG
>QNDS01000430.1 GCA_003644925.1 Candidatus Fermentibacterota bacterium | reverse complement strand
TTTTACAGTGATCTCCATCGGGGGGTCGAACCATCTGGCACAATCCCATGTATACTCGTACTCTTCTTCAGCTCCGGCTGCAAGCTCATCACAGCTAACGTAATCGATTAAAGAATACTCATCGTAACTGAAAGTGATTCTTGCATCGAATTCATCCGAATCCAGTGCTCCGATATTCCGAACAGTGAATGTCATTGCAAGGTCGGCTCCTGTTGAAGTCTCCAGAGGATAACCTGAAACAGTTATGTCACTTTCATGGATCACCAGGTCACAGTAGTTCGGGTACTTGATCCTGTCACTGATATCCAGGGCGGGATCACCGAGAAGATTGAACTGCCCCATTTCTCTATGATAGAATCCTGCTGATACCCAAAAGTCATCATTGTATTGAGTCCTTGCGGAAGCAATGGCATCTCCCAACCTTCCAAAACCTCTGATATAGACAGCTTCAAGAATACCCTTGCCGTAAGACTCATAAAAAGGAAAGATATCCGAAGAGAGTGATCCGCAAAAGACACCAGCTACAGGGACATCGGTGTACTTCATAAGCTTCTCGGCGATGCAGTCGGTACCGAAATCATATGCTGCAACCTGGGAAGTTGCATTATCGAAGTGGCATAATGTCGGATACGTCGGGCGATCCTCATGATGATCGATAGTGTGGTTGAATGTGCCTGACCCGCAGCACAGAAGAAGCACAAAAGGAGGAGCATAGTCTTCAATAGTACTGAGGTTCTCCTCGATCTGGTAATTGTTGAAAGTACTGTCACGAGCACCTCTGGTGTATGGATCAACGTTTTCAATGTAACAAAGGAGCCACTCAAGGCCGGCACTTAGCATGTGGAAGTCGCCGTGATTACTGTAGAATGCGACTCCAGCCCCCCTTCCGAATTCTGTCAGGCAAGCGTCCCGCCACTCGCAGCTTTTCAGAATGCTACCATCCTTATCTATAAAACTCCTTCCATCTCCGCAGTAGGTGGTTGAATATTCGTACCCCATCCAGTTGGAAAAGCGCAATGTCCATTGTTTGTTGGGTTCCCAGTTCTGATATGTTTGATAGCCTTCACCATGGTCATCTCCAGTGCCGGCAAGCCTGAGAATCCTTCTTCTGTAATCGGGGGAAGGTGACTGCCCAGCGGGATCTTCCAGATCAATGAGATTCTGTATCATAACACTTAAAGTATCAGCTCCTTCACCGTTCTTAACAGATAATCTGCCGACCATCATATCCGGGAAGTCGTTGTTAATGTCCCGATTATCGTTGAAGTAGGCATACCACTCATCGTTACCGACCATATCCATATCAATAGGGATTAGCTCTCCACACCAAGGATACTCGTGGGTGGGGAGGAACCATGGTTCGCTTGCATAGTAAACATCATCGTGATCGCCGATGAGAAGGAGATATTCGGGCTTCTTAACAGTTGGCTGACCCCAGTTGTCCCACATGTGCTCCGTGAAATCTCTCAGGATTACATCGGTTATCGCTGTAGCTGTTCCTCCAAATTCATCCAGGATATCATCCGTGGTAACCAGCGCTACATCGAAATCATTAAGGCTTACTCTGTGCGCACCAAGATCATCAATAGCATCTTCGCACTGATCGTAAAGCCCAGAAGCGCAGATGATCAGATAGTCTGGCATGCGGGTCGGGCCTGTTCGCGGGTCAACTTGTCCGAAGTATTCAGGATCAGGAGCCTGTGTCTGAAGTACCGGATGGTAACCAACAATTGAAGAGCCATCTACCATTCTCTGGAAAGGACCCAGCCCTGTGCTGCTCCAGACAGCAGAGGCGCTGTCAAAGGAAACTGAAACACTGAATGACATTACTGTGCTTAAAGTGCTGTCAGATGCCCTGTACTGTGCCGGGAACAGCTGCACTATCAACAATCGCTGATCGCATATCCTTGTTTCACCGATTATCCTGACTCTTTCAGAAGGCCAGAAGTCATCGGAAGCATACGCAGTGGAATCCTGCACAAAGGAATCCACCACAGCGGGGGTGTACTCGTATGACATTACCTGTGCCGGTGCCGGATATACAGGATCCACAGATTGCTCCCTCTGAGCAGATACTGCAAATTCAAGGTAGGGTGTTACGCTGTCCGGGAAAGCAACCAGGCATGTGATCATGGGTAGTTCGGGATAACCGATGCTGTCTGTGAGGGGAGAGTCTGTGAATCTGATATAATTCAGACTATCATACTCAACATCTTCCCAGGAAACTGGAGTCTGCGCGATGAACGCTACCCTTGTACTGTCTGCGACTGTGGTATGAATGGGTGCTGAACCAGCAGTAAGTGCGAAGAGAAGAAATGACAACATCGAACACCTCCTGATATTGAAGTGTATTAACTATCTACATCAACTTAATTGACAATAGATTCTTATCTAAGGTAAGTCAATAAGGATATTAGATTTTTAGCTTATGCGGGGGAAGCGTATGATCATTTCGATATTTACATGTGACTGGAAGGGGTAGTTCAGGATTCATAGCGTGTCAAATGCGTGTCATTTGAAATTCACCTTGAAACGCACAAGACCCTAAGTTCCTTTATGATAGGAACTTATGGTCTTCTAAATGGTGGAGGCGGCGGGATTCGAACCCGCGTCCGAGATCAGGGACCTGTCGGCTCTACATGTTTAGTCCGGATTAATGTCATTCTGATTCGGCTCCGGTCGGCCTTATCAGACCTAGCTCCCATTTAATCTCGCTGCTTACGTCTGGGAACGGGGCTTCACAGCCAGCTTTCCTTCTTCCGCCCAGCCCCCGAAAGGAAAGCTATTCCGGG
>QNDS01000429.1 GCA_003644925.1 Candidatus Fermentibacterota bacterium | reverse complement strand
TCCTGCTGTTTCCGAATTTGCATTGCACGTATTCAGTAATTATTATGCCTGCTGTTAAGAACATTCGGAGGAGTCATAAATGATATTTGGAATTCAGTCCTGGGGAAGTGAGGGGGATAACAGACCTCTCCTGGCACTGGCGGCAGGATTAACAGCAGCGGGGCACGAGGTTAATCTCGTTATTTCCAGTATTGATGGGCAGGATTATTCAGATTATGCAGCGAGGAAAGGTTTCGGGCTCAGACAGACCGCGTCTCTGAACTACTCCCCTACGGAACTTGAACTCATGGGAAAAAAGGTTATAGGGTACAGAAACTCCCTTCCACAGTTTCGATCCGTACTCGATTATCTTTTCAATCCTCTCATCGATGATATCTGGAGTGAGTCTAGAAGGTTATGTGAAATATCAGATGTGGTTATCGGTCATTTCGTCGTTTACCCTCTCTCCATAGCGGCCCAGGGCAGAGGAATACCACACATAACCGTAACCACAACCCCTTCCGTTATACCTTCAGCATACCTTCGGCATCCAGGGGTTCCATGGATGGGAAAGAGGTTGAATTCCCTTATCTGGAAAGCCGGCTCCAGGCTGATCAGCAGGATACTTAAAGATAGCATAAGGAGAATGAGGAGTGCTGAACGATTGCCGTTCCAGAAAAACACTTTCTCATCAATGACCGAATCCAGGCTCCTTAATCTGGTACAGGCAAGCCCTCAACTGGTAGACCCTGCACCTGACTGGGGAAGCCACAACCGGCTATGCGGCAACCTGCGACTTCCACAGGATTCAGTCATCGATTCCCTTCCAGATAGGGTTGAGAAATTTCTCCTATCAGGGCCTCCGCCTTTGTATATCACCTTCGGCAGCATGATGGTATTCGAACCCTTCAACTCGAAGACTATTGAACTGGCTGCGGCGGCAGCCACTGATACAGGTTTCAGGGCGATTATTCAATATGAGAGCAGGACACCACCCGATATTGCTACAGGATCAGACATCATGCTCGCAGGCAAAATGCCACATGAACTTGTATTTCCCCGCTGCAGCGGAATAATTCATCATGGAGGAGCGGGAACCAGCCATACAGCAACACGATCCTGCGTCCCTTCCATTGTTGTTATGTTTGCCGTAGATCAGTTTTACTGGGGCTCCCTTCTTGTGGAAAAAGGTGTGGCTTCAGCAGCAATTCCAAGAAGAATACTGACGCGTCAAATGCTTGCACAAGCTATGAATAAGCTGAAGGATACTCCATCGTTAAAAAACACTGCAGCAAGAATAGGAGCCAGGATGAAACAGGAAGACGGAGTCAGTAAAGCCGTAGAAATAATAGAAGAAGTTATACAAAAATGTGATGCAAATTTGATAAGTACTTGAATATGCACGAATCACGCTGGTCATTGAATCAATGATAGCTATTCGCTTGATTCCCTCATATTACATTTGCATTTCGGATCAAGCCTGAACATAATTTAGGTATAGAAACAGGGAATTACCGTAATCCGGTATTCATTACAGGGAGACACAATGCAAAGGATTTACTTAGATCACAATGCGACAACACCTCTGCATCCTGAGGTAAAGAGGGCGATAATTGAATCAATCGAAGTATTCGGTAACCCCTCGAGTCTTCATGAGGACGGAAGACAGGCAAGAGTTCTCATAGAGACAGCCAGAGAGAAAGTTGCCGCACTTATTAACGCTGACCCGGATGAAATCATGTTCGTTGGAAGCGGTTCAGAGGCGAATAATACTGTTCTTTCCCTTGTAAGCTGCAGCGGAGCACGCTGCAGTCTGCATTCCCCCGTTGACAGTGACCTTGTAACGTCAACCATCGAGCACCCATGCATCCTTGAGACATCGAAGTGTCTTGAAAATAAGGGAACGAAGGTCAAGCGCGTAGGAGTAGACAGCAGGGGTCTTGTAAAAATGGATGATCTTGAACAGGCGGTATCTGAGAAAACATCGCTTGTGTCCATTATGATGGTGAATAACGAAACGGGCGCTGTTCAGGATGTTAAGAGGGCTCTGGAAGTAGCTCATGCCTCGGGAGCCATGTTCCACACCGATGCTGTACAGGCAGTGGGTAAGCTGCCTCTGGATGTTAAAAAGCTGGATGTTGATTTCCTGACAATCTCAGCTCACAAAATGTATGGCCCGAAAGGGGTCGGCGCTCTGTACGTAAAGAAGGGTACCCCATTCTGCCCACTGATCAGAGGCGGTCACCAGGAGATGGGGCGGCGTGCTGGTACTGAAAATACACTAGGCATTGTAGGCCTTGGAAGGGCTGCTGAACTCCGTACTGAGGAGATGGGAACGGAAGCCAAACGCCTGGTTGAGCTTAACTTAATGCTGAGGAGCGGAATCGAAAGCCGGATCAATAACATCCATTTCAACAGTGATCCTGATTGTTGCCTTCACTCTACCCTTAACGTTTCCTTTGAAGGGATCGAAGGGGAGGCGCTTCTCCTTTACCTTGATAATGAAGGAGTAGAAGTTTCAACCGGTTCGGCGTGTGCATCAGGTTCCCTCGATCCATCCCATGTCCTTCTGGAAATGGAGCTTCCTATTGAATTTACGCACGGCTCTCTCAGAATGAGTATGGGAAGGTCAACATCGCGCGAAGAGATTGATTACGTGCTGAATGTTCTTCCAGAAATCGTAAAAAAACTGCGCGGAATGTCCACCGTGTACGGAGGTAAACTATGAGCTCCTGGCTTTACACGGATAAGGTCAAAGATCACTTCATGAACCCCAGGAACATCATGTTCAACGATGATGGTTTCGAGTACGATG
>QNDS01000428.1 GCA_003644925.1 Candidatus Fermentibacterota bacterium | reverse complement strand
GCTTGAAAGTTCAGCCATTTGAGTAATAATGCTTTCTTTCGTTTTATCAGTTGGCATTATTTCATCAGCCAAAGCAAATTGGTATTTTGGTGAATGGGAAGAACTTACAAATATCAACCTTAATCAATTGAAGAACCACCCTGATTTAGCACTTATTGCCGTACTTAAGGCTTCAGGGTATCAACAATTGGATCAAATTGAGAACTGTCGTAAGTGTATTGAGATTGCGAAGTCATTGGAATGTGACCCGAAGCTGATTTCAACACTATTGATTGCAGGGCTTCAAAACAGCTTTGGAAAAATCGCAGCTATTCAGGGAAGGACTGAAAAAGCCAGGCAATATTTTTCTGACTCGGTCAGCATTGGCAATAGTGGGCGTGCAGTTTCAATCGCAGCACATGCTCGGTCTGTAAAGCAATTGGCAAGCCTGGGTTTGATTCCCGAAGTTGAGAAACTGATTGAAATTGAAAATCGAGATACTCACAGCTTGGATTCAGAACAACTGGAAAAATCTCGAATTAACTATGAAGCAGTCAAGGCATTCGCGATAAGCGGCGGATCATATTTGGCGGATGATACAAATGAGAAGCCAGATAATATATCGCTTCAAGAAATTCTTAGTATGGGGAAAGACGTCGATTTGGTGGTGGCAGGTATGCGGCATTCGGGGTCGACGGCACTATTCAATATTCTTAGGTTAATTCTGGAGTCGTTAGAAATTGAGTTCGAATCAGGTTACTCAGAAAAAACTTGGCTTCGACAATCGAGACGAAATACAAAGTTAAGGCTAATTAAGACGCATGAAATTCGAGATGATCTCATTTTCGGCCAAGCAATAATCATATCAACTGTTAGGGATTTGAGGGATACCGTTGCTTCTGCGGCCAGACGCAAGTTTAAGCAATACCAGCAGCTAGGCGCAGTAGAATATGCAAAGTTTAATAGAAGTCTTCACGAAATGTGGAATCTGCAAGCGCATTACACATTTAATTATGAACAATTTATTACTGAGCCTGATATTGCCGTATCTGCATTGCTAGGCTTTCTGGGTATCCAGTCGGTGAATATCGCGAAACTGCTGGCCGAGTTAAATAGCCTCCCTACGGACGACTGGGATAAGACCTTGCTGTCACCGACTCACGTCACCGACCCAAAGCGTTTGTTAAGTTACACAGATACGCTCTCCCAAGATGATGCAGAAACAATTACCCGGCAAAACTACAAGTGGCTCCTGGCGAATGGTTACGTATAAGTCCGTAGGTCCGATTGCGTGAGTAAGTCAGTAGTTATTAATTATTATAAAACCGGATCCAGCAGGCAATTGTGAATGCCGCCTGAAACGGTAATGCAGCTACCATGTATGAAACTGGCATCTATTGAACATAGGAATAGCGCAGCATTTGCAATTTCAGCTGGTGATGCGATTCGGCCGATTGGATGCAACCTTTCCAGATCCTCCAAGCTTAACTGCGAATCTGCAAACCCTTGTTCCAGCATTTTGGTAGCTACTGCAGCGGGCTCGACGGCATTGATTCGAACTTTGCGCTTTGTATCTACAGCCATGTGCCTGGTCATTGCGCTCAATGCCGCTTTACTAGTCGCATAGGCGACAAAATCTGCTTTGGTCAGGTTTGCATGAATGCTGCTTATGTTAACAATGGATCCATTACCGGCCTCGAGTTCAGGCAAAAGAGCTTGGGACCAAAAAAATGGTGCTAATAAGTTTACATTTAGCGTTTCTAGCCAGTTTGTTCGTGTGAGTATTTCACTAGAGCACAATATTTGAACCGCAGCATTATTAATCAGTGCGTTAAGTTTATTTTTAGGCAGAAAACTTCGAATTTTCTGAAATGTTTCTTCTGCATAATTCTCATCTGTTACTGATTTCTGCAAGTCTGCCTGGACAAAGTGCTCAATAGGCGTATTTTCATCAGGTGGAATAATATCAGTGGCTATAACCTGGTAGCCCTTTGCAAGGAATGCTTTTACCCGTGCTTGACCAATGTCGCCACATGCCCCGGTGATAACTACCCATGGTTCATTGTTGCCCATGCAGGAACCCGGCTATTTTGTCGATGGCTTCCTCGGTGGCTCTTCTGACTCCTTCGACAGTATTCGAACTGTTATGTGAGCCAAAGATACATGATGGCATCTGGCGTAAAGGGGAGCTTTCAGGAAGTGGTTCTTCTTCAAAAACATCCAGAGCAACTGCGGGTAAGTGGCCTGATGATAAGGCAGCGATCAAAGCTCGCTCATCAATCAATGGACCGCGGGCTACATTTACAACCAGCGCACCGGGTTTGAGCATGCTAATGGTTTCAGCGTTTAACATGTGGTGATTTTTATCATTTAGATTGCAGGTAAATACTAGGAAATCTAAATCGTTGAGGCCCGTTGGCCAATCCAGGCGTTGCACGTAGTTCAGCCCTCTATCTCCGGATACGCCGGGATCATAAACCATAACTGCAACATCAAAGCCTGCCAACCTTTTGGCTGTGTGAAACCCAATATCGCCAAAGCCTACCACTCCAATAACTTTGCCTTCCAGGCTCATTCCGGCTGGTTTGGGCCAAGCGTTATTGGTGCGGATTTCCCTATCAATATAAAACGTTTGTCGCGCCAAGCCTACGATATATCCAATGGCGACGTCGGCTACTTCACTTCCGAACATGTTTGGGGTGTTCGTAATTGGAATGTTCAGATCATGGCAGGCATCAAAGTCAACATTGTCAACACCAATTCCCCATTTCACAGCAGCCTTTAGCTTCCCCTTCTTGGCAGCCTCAAAAACATC
>QNDS01000427.1 GCA_003644925.1 Candidatus Fermentibacterota bacterium | reverse complement strand
CGCAAACCGGCTTCCCCGCCTGGAGAGCGTAGGCTATCTCGGACAGGGTTCCGTACTTCCCTCCGACTGCCGCTACAACTGCTCCAGAGAGGACGATCATCCTGTTTCGGGAAGTTCCCAGTCCGGTTGGTATCACAGTATCTACCCAGCGGTTAGCTTCATGCGGGTCGGTTCCGCGGAGTATTCCGATACTCCTGCCGCCCTTTTCCGAAATTCCCCTGCATACTGCTTCCATAATGCCCGGCCCGCCCCCGCATATAACGGTAAAACCGTTATCAGCGAGCAGCCCGCCGAGTTTCGCAGCCCAGGCAATTTCATCAGGGTCAGCGTATGCCCCCCCGATAACCGATATGAGCTTTGTTCTGATAAGATCCTTCAATCCGGTGTGATTATTTACAGATATGGTCGGGGCGAGAGGATTTGAACCTCCGACCTCCTAGTCCCGAACCAGGCGCGCTAACCGGGCTGCGCTACGCCCCGACTACTGTTTTCGGTCAAGCGAATTTACTATCAATGCTGTTCTTATGCAACATTCAGGCTTAATGAGACCCCACAATAAAGCCGATACCAGCCAGAGTACCGGACATGATAAGAGTTACAAGTCCACCCGCTATCGCTACTCCGAGTGCTATTGCGGGAAACGCAAGCTTCTTCGGAATTCCAAACAGAAAGGCGGCTGCCGATCCGGTCCAGGCACCTGTTACAGGCAGAGGTATGGCTACAAAGAGAGTGAGACCGAGGGCCTCGTATTTTTCGATCTTTGTCCCGACACGTTTTCGTGTTCTTTCAAAAAGCCTGTCAAAAAACCTGTCCAGGACCTTCCATCTCCTTAGAAATCTGCTGACAGGTTCTAAGAACCATAAAAGGAACGGCACAGGCAGAAGGTTGCCTGCCACTGCAAGAAGGTAGATCTTCCACCATGGCCAGGTCCACTCCGTGCTCATCACTGTCCATGCCAGGGGAATACTGCCGCGCAGCTCTGTAAGTGGAAATCCTGAGAGAACCATCATCTGCACTTCTCCTGGAATGCCTGCAAGCCAGTTAAGCAGAGTTTCACCCATACTGTCCCTTCATGTACCCTGTATTAAAGAAAAATATAGAAATGGTCGGGGCGACTGGATTCGAACCAGCGACCACTTGAACCCCATTCAAGTGCGCTACCGGACTGCGCCACGCCCCGACCGAAGATGAGCAAAATTACCCTTTACTATCCTGCTTGTCAACTGCCATTGGATCCCTCTCCAGTATGGTGATTATATCGGTTATCTCCTTACCGATGGAATCGATTATCTCGGCTGATACGGTTGCTGTCTTGATTTCCAGCTTCATCTGCTGGTTCTGACTGCTCATCTCCTCAATTTTCTGTCTGGCCCCGTCAATGGTATAACGTTCCTCGTAAAGCAGCGTGCTTATCAGCTTGATCAGCTCGATATCTTCCCGTTTGTATGTCCTGTTGCCTGATTGGTTCTTGGAAGGTTTCAGGATCGGGAAAGCAGTCTCCCAGTACCTCAACACATGGGGTTTAAGACCGGTAAGGCTGCATACTTCGCTTATGGAATAATAGAGCTTATCGCTGCTGGAATCCAATTTGGTCACCCCTTGCGTTTGAAAGCTTTCGCCACTTTCCTGAATATCCTCTGGATGGGCGGCTTCTCGGCATCTCTGAGATCCTCTATTTCCCTCAGCAGCATCAGAGCAACTTCATGTTCAGCGTTCCATCCGAGAGCGTCTCCGAGAGCCTTTTCCGCAAGAACAAGCTGTCCCGCCTGAATATAGATATTACCCAGTTTCACGAAATTCTCCGGGTCATGATATGCGACCGTGCAGGCGACTTTCATGTGATTCGCAGCTTCATGGTACCTTTTCATACCCAGAGCCGCGGAGGCGAGGATTGTTCTAAGCTGAGCGTTATCCGGGTGGGTCTTCAGAAATACTTCGAGTGAACGGCTGGCTTCCCAGAAATTATCCCTGCTGCACTGTTTTTCAGCCTCTCTGATCGCGCGCCTGAGCTTAGCATCCAGTCGGCGCATATCATCGGCAGGATTGCTGTCTTTCCTGATACCTGGTGCAGGTTTCTTCTCATCACCATCGGAAAGGTTCTCAATGCCTATAGATGAATTGTACTCCGCCCGGCTTTCAGATCTTGAGAGCACATGGTAAGCCTCATTTATCGCCATATACCTTTCAGTACTCTCGGTATCTCCTCCGGTAACATCAGGATGAAGTTTCCGTGCGAGGCCATGATATGTATCCTCTATTTCCTCCTGCGTCGCCGTGTATTTAACACCCAGTATTTCGTAGAAATCCTGCGTTGTGTTTTCGCTGCTGTCCGGCATTCAGTATTACCTCATAACGGTGAATCTCATGCTGTCGCAGTTTCCTGCCGTGTCAGAGATTCTTGCGGTATAGACTCCAGCCGGTATTTCCTGAGGAACATCCCAGAACAGATTGCTGGTTCCTCCGGCAATATCGCCTGTTTCAAATGAAGCAACTATCCTGCCGCTGGTGTCGTAGATCGTAGCGCTGACATTAGAGGACGATGAAGAGGTAATTCTGAATGATGCGCTTGATATCACCGGGTTAGGATAAATGGAATTAAGCGTCAGCAAAGGTTCGATTCCCACTTCACTCTCTCCGCTGATTCCGGTGAAGCCAGGTGCATTCATACAGATGAAAATATTCATTGGTCTGCAATCCGCGCAATTGGCCACAATTACACTGCTATCGCTCTGACCACCCCAGAAACTGGTTCCGACTTCAGGTGTAAAAGCCATTATAGCCTGTTCCCCGTTTCCT
>QNDS01000426.1 GCA_003644925.1 Candidatus Fermentibacterota bacterium | reverse complement strand
TGCCCCCGGGGATGGCTGAAAAGCTCTTACTTTTCGCTCGAGGTTTCGGGCGGACATGCTCCAGTCCAGCCAGGTCTCATCTGTTTTTATCTTATCGGCATAGAGCGCTTCCTCCGGCTGTTCTTCGGGAATCAGCTTTCCGGTGGAATAGCGTTCAATTACATCGATAATATTGTCTGCAGCTTTTATCGATAATCTCTCCTGCAGTGAACCGGTGGTATCCGAGGGGAGTATCCTCTCGTGATAGACGGCTATAACAGGCCCTGTATCCCACCCGCTGTCCGTAATCATAAACGAGACCCCTGTCTCCTCCATTCCATCGAGTATTGCCCTTGTTATCGGTGCTGCACCTCTGTACCGGGGCAGCAGGGACGGATGGACATTGATCACACCAAGCTTCGAAGCCTCCAGAAGTTTTTTCGGAAGCCAGGCACCGTATGCTGCAGATACGATCAGCTCCGGTTCCATCGATATGAGAGTATTAATGAAATCTTCAGTCAGCTTTTCCGGTTGATAAAGCTCTAGGAGATTCTTCTGCGAATACTCCGCTACCGGAGGCTGACGCAGTTTTTTACCCCGACCTGCGGGTTTCGGCGGTCTTGAAACAACACAGATGACAGTATGCTCTGATCCGATAAGGGTTTCCAGGCATGGCAGAGCGAAGTCTGAAGTGCCCAGAAAGATGATTCTCATCAGAGAATCCTGCTGTGGGGACCGTATTCCCTCTTTATCTCGGACAATTGTTTTTTTACAAGCCGTTTTCTCAAAGGGCTCAGCCGGTCTACAAAGAGAATCCCATCAAGGTGGTCGTTCTCGTGCTGAACCGCCCGTGCAGAATAATCATCGAGGTTAAGAGTGAACCGTTCTCCTGCAAGATCGCAGGCCGAAACGGAAACATTGAGGGGTCTTCTGACATACTCGAATATGCCGGGGATGCTCAGACACCCTTCCTCATCCTTATCCAGAGATCCTGATGTGGTAACTTCCGGATTGATGAAAATAGAATGACCGCTCAGATTGAGCTCATCTGAATTAAGCACAAACAGTCTGACATTCTCCCCTGCCTGCGGAGCTGCGAGTCCAAGTCCCTTTTCATATTTGAGTATCTCAAGCATGTCCGAAAGAAGGGAATGAAGGAACTCCAGTTCCGATGGAATATCAACAGCTCTTGAACTGTTTCGCAATACCTTTGAACCGTAATACTGTAGTTTTCTTGGTGACATGGGCAACCTTCACATCCCGGTAAAACTCTCTCCGGCTATTTGCAGGTACCGCACTGATCCTTGCTCGGGCCTTCCATCTGCAGGGAATTCCTGTCTACATCGATCTTGACTCCGTCTGCAATTTTCACAGTAACCACATCATCGCCCTTGATGTTCGTGATTATGCCGTGTATTCCACCATTTGTAATAACTTTGTCATCCCGCTTGAGCTCACTCCGCATTTGCTTCAGCATCTTAGCCTGCTTCTGCTGAGGACGGATCATCAGGAAGTAGAATATCGCTATGATGGCTATCATCGGGAGGAAACTCATAATCCCTCCACCGCCCATGCATGTCTGAGCTGATCCTCCCTCTGCCTCTGCAGCAGGAACATCTGCACTCTGTGCGAACACAACACCGGTCAGAATTATCAGAACTATCAACATTTTCTTCATTTTATCTCCCTGTCAGGATCGAGGTTTTGGAATACCGGACTTCATACCCATCCAGCTTCCTGCAGCACCGGAGGAAGCCCCCAGGATCAGAACCAGCATTATCCATTTTCCGGGTAGGAAATCATGGGGCAGACTGGACGAAATCATCCATGAGACTGCCAGAGTCATTAAAAGGCTGCCTGCGGCCCCGGCCACACCAGTAAGCAGCCCCTCACCCAGGAATGGTACTCTTACGAACCATCCCGGTGCCCCTACTATACTCATTATCTGTACTGTCAGTGCTCTTCTCGCAACGGCAAGCCTGACGGTATTAGCAACTACAAGTGAAAGACTCACTGCGAGAACAAGTCCGGCGAGTATAACCAGTTTTTCAAGAATATCAACCGCCCTGGTCAAACCGGGCAGATACTCCTTACCGTAGACTATGTCCTCTACTCCGTCCATCCCCGATACGGTTCTGGCCAGAGCACCTACCTTCTCGGAAGTTCTGTAATCCGGATGGAGTGATATCTGGATGGAAGGTGGAAGATGAAACTGGGGTCCGAGAAGAGTAAGAAGATCCGCCTGCTCGGGCAGATCTGCTCTGAAGACGGCTTCAGCCTCCTCAGGTGATACGTAATAGACCGATCTCACCCCTTCCATACCGGAAACGATATCCGCAAGAATGACCGCTTGAACTTCGGTGATGTTATCACTCAGGAAAACTTCAATACCTACATTCTCCTGCTCATCCTTCAGTGCTGTTCCAAGATTCCATGATATGATAAGAAAAATATCGAATACCATGAAAGAGAGGCTGACCATCAGGAGAGTTATCAGAAAAGAGCCCAGTTTTCTCCTGATATTCAGCAGGCCTTCGTGAATCGCATTCCTGATAAGATGGATCATAATTGTCTGTATCCGTCCCAGACACCGGGATTCACCAGGCGTCCCCTCTCCAGATAGAGGAATCTTGCGGTTCCAGCCGGAACCTGCCTTGGATCATGTGTAGCAAGAATAACTGCCGTTCCCGATCTGTTGATCTCAATTAGAAGATCTATGACCATCCGTGAGACTTCAGGATCAAGGTTTCCAGTAGGTTCATCGGCGAGGAGTATGACAGGGTGCGCAACCATGGCTCTTGCAATGGCCACCCTCTG
>QNDS01000425.1 GCA_003644925.1 Candidatus Fermentibacterota bacterium | reverse complement strand
CTGCTCCCCAGACGGAAAAAAATACCTTGCAGATAGAATAAAGGAAAATGACCTGGAACGGATTGTCATTGCCGCATGTTCTCCCCGGGAACACGAGATCACCTTCATGAAGGTATGCGAAACCGCCGGGCTCAACCCCTTCATGATGCAGATGGCTAATATCCGCGAGCAGGTCGCATGGGTAACACCGGATAGAGAATCCGCAACGCGCAAGGCACTCAAACTTGTACGGGGCGCCATAAGCAGAACAATCCGTCACAAACCCCTGGAAAAGACAAGCATAGTCTGCAACCCCGATATTGTAATAGTGGGAGGCGGAATCGCCGGTATGTCCGCTGCCCTTCTTCTTGCGGATGCGGACAGAAAGATTACGATCATTGAAAGAAACTCTTCTCCCGGCGGCCACCCTGAGAACAAAGAGCTTGCTGCACATTATTGCGAAGCAGTGAAGGAACGAAAAGAGATCACTGTCATTACCGGATGTGAACCGGAGGAGATCGTCGGTTTCTTCGGAAACTTCATCATTAAACCCGGTGGAGATACTGAGGAAATACGTGCCGGATCAATAGTTCTCGCGACCGGATGCACGGTGGATGATAATGGCAGGGACGCTGCTCCGGACGGATTGCGGGAAATGACGGAAATGCTCAGGATCACAACTGACGAAAATGGTTTCCCGGGCCGTGAACATGCTTCACTTGCCCCCGTATCGACTCCTATCGACGGTGTATATGTAACCGGATGCGCGGGAGGACTCTGCAGCCCCGGCGAGGCGATATCTCGATCCGAGGCGGTTGCAGGTACTATCCTTTCCTCCCTGATACCCGGCAGGGAAGTCGAGACCGAGCCGAGAACATCAGTTATTTCAGAAACACTCTGCCGCGGATGCAAAACCTGTCTGGAAGTCTGCGGTTACGGCGCCATCTTCTTCGATGATGAAAGGCTTGTCTGCACTGTAAACAGCGTCCTGTGCAAAGGATGCGGTAACTGCGCGGCGGCATGCCCCTCCGGAGCCATTAAAGCCCAGCATTTCACGCCTGATCAGATCCGCTATCAGATGGCGGGACTTCTGAGATGAATACAATAATCGTAGATTTTCTGGAAAAAGCACTGGTCAGCGGTTACGTCAGCTCCGTGCTGGTTCCATCAAGAGGACCTGATAATACTTTTCCATGGACTCTTGTAAGCGATGTTTCGGCTCTCGCTATGGCGGAACCTTTTCCTCCTGTCATGTCCGTTCAGGGAGCTAAAGCACTGGCTTCCTTCACTCAGTCCATGACGGAGGGAAAGCTGCTTGCTGTTATGCGTCCATGCGAGGCCAGGGCCGCAGTGGAGCTGTCAAAACTTGAGCAGATAGATCTCGACAATATCATCCTTTTCACAATGGACTGCCCGGGCGCCGTTCCCCTTAAGGAGTACCGCAGAAATACCGATATTGAACCGGACATCAGCATACCCGAAACCATTCGTCCTTTGTGCAGGCAGTGTACCGAGTTCACCTCTGCCGGTGATCTTTGCCTTGCCATGCATGGAGGCCTTCATGCGGTGCTTCCCCTGACACCCGCGGGACAGGAACTTCTTGATTCTCTCGGGATGATAGCGGAACCGGACACGTCAGCATGGATGGAATGGGCGAGCAGCCTCAGAGCGGAGAGGGAAGCAGCCAGGACCGAAAACAGAAAGAGTTTGAAGGAGGCCTATAGCGGCCTTCAGGGTCTGGCCGAGGTGTTCAGCGGATGCATCTCCTGCCGCAGCTGCAGAACGGTATGCCCTATCTGTTACTGCAGACTCTGCTTCATCGATATGAAAGACAGGCGCTGCCCTGCCTCTTCACACCTTGAACACTCCCGCAGCAGCGGAGCTGCAAGGCTTACGTCCGGTACACTTCTATTTCATATAGGCAGAATGGCACACATGAGCCTTTCATGCGTATCGTGCGGAATGTGCGAGGATGCCTGTCCGTCGGACATTCCTATAGGCAGGCTCGTAAGCATGGTTTCCGCAGGCACCACAGATGTTTTCAACTACAGCGCCGGAAGTGACCCTGAAGATCCGCTGCCTCTGAATACTTTCAAGCTGGAAGAGCTTCATGAATACGAAGACTAGCGTACTGGTATCCGAATCATCGATCGGGGATACTCTGAGAGATCTGCTGGGTAAACTTCTTAAAAACGGGGAAGTCGATTCAGTTTTCGCTCTGCGGGAAACCAGGCAGAAGGGAAGGTACTGCTATTCCCTCATAACCGATCCCGCCCTTATCAGCAAAACTCTGCCTTTCCACCCTGTTATGCCTGTTCAGGGAGCCCGGGCTCTGTCGGACCTGACCATCACGGAACCCCTGACCCGGCCTGTTGCCGCACTTCTCCGGCCCTGCGAGATCCGTGCTTTCGTAGAGAATGTTAAACAGTCTCAGGGGAGCATGGAGAATATCTTCATCATCAGCTGCACATGTCCCGGCGTGATACCGGCATCGAAATTACTGGGGGAAGACCGGGAGGACGTTCTCGCAAACCATAGCGGGAACATCAGAAACGCATGCAGAACATGCACCGGATTCATCCCCGGGCCGCAGGCCGATATGACTGTTCTTATAGCTTCGGACAAGCCGCACGATGGTACCGTTATTTATCTGAATACCGAAAGGGCTGTTGAAATCGCCGGGAAACTCGATTCCCTGCCGCCCGAAACAGGCAAACCTGCCGCTGAACTCACATCCGGCATTCTCGAAGCAAGAAAGAAGTCTCTGAAGGATCTTATGAGGGATATTCCGGCACCTGCTGATGGATTGCAATCACTG
>QNDS01000424.1 GCA_003644925.1 Candidatus Fermentibacterota bacterium | reverse complement strand
TGGAGAAGAAACTTTCAGTAACCATCTGCACCGATAACAGAACCATATCCAATACAACTGTTACGAAGGAATTACATAAGGCAGTGAACACCTTTGACCTTACAAGGTATGATCTCAGGAATATTCTGGTTTACGGTTTCAAGAGGAGTTTCTTTCCGGGAAGGTACGATGAAAAGAGGCAATACGTTCGCCAATGCATGGAATATTATGATAAGATAGAACGGGAGTATTTCAAGGAAGGGAACGTTTAATGAACAGCATCCCTCTCTGGAAACTTATCGGTGAATCCATCCGTTCGAATACTCCATGCGCCCTGCTGCTTACAGTTGAAACAAAAGGGAGCGGCCCGGGTAGCCCCGGAACTGCCATGGCGTTGACTCTGGACGGTAAAACCAGAGGAACCGTCGGTGGAGGCGTTATGGAACACAAGTTATCCAGCGTAGCCCGAGAGATGCTGGAAGCCGGGACTTCTGCTCCCAAACTGGTCCTGCACGATCATGTAGACAAGAGTAAACACATCGAAGGAGATAGGGACGGAACTCCCTCAGGCATGATCTGTTCAGGTTCTCAGACAACTGCAGTTTTCCCCATGCAACCCGGGATGCTTGAAACTGTAGAGCGGATTATCAGCCTGCTTGAAAACAGGAATACAGGCACCTTGTGCCTTTCCAGTACCAGTTTTACTTTATCAGACTCCTCCATACAGGAAACTCATGATTTTTCGATGACCGATGGAAATAACTGGGAATACATAGGTCCTCTGGGATTAAAAGACACAGTATTTGTCGTAGGAGGTGGCCATGTAGGTCAGGCACTTGCACACCTTCTTCAAGGTCTTTCCTGGAACCCGGTAATAATCGATGAGCGTTCGAGGGATTCCTTCGAAAGTCCTCCGTCCTGCAGATGGATAACTGTCCCCTATAATGAAGCTCACAACTATATCCCGGATGGCTGCTGCAGCTGGGCGGTTATTGTGACTCCTTTTCACGGAGCGGACGCTGAAGTGCTGAAAAACCTGGCCTGCAAAAAACTGCAATATGTTGGTTTGATGGCAAGCAGTTCAAAAAAGGCAAAGATCTATGCGGAGCTAATGCAGAAAGGTATTCCCGAGGATTTCCTTAACAGCGTGCATTGCCCCATCGGAATCCCTATCGGTAGCCGTACTCCAGCGGAAATAGCTGTCAGCATCGCCGCACAGCTCATTGGGGTCAGGTCTTGCATTTGAGCATTATTGTAATAATAAAAGGATAATCATCCTATAAAATGCTGAACTGATCCTTTCCTACTCCGCAGACGGGGCATACCCAGCCATCTGGAATATCCTCAAAAGTGGTGCCCGGTTCGATGCCGCCATCAGGATCTCCCTTTTCCGGGTCATAAACATAGCCGCAGATATTGCATACATATTTCTTCAATGTAATCTCTTTCTTTCGTTTCTGTTCTTTTTCCACATCATGAGACGCAGACCTGTAAGATGGAGCTGTTGGCGGTGTTTTCCCGCACAGCACTTCCCTGTAATAAGAATATGACATGGGGGTTCCCTCACCTGTGATTCCGCAGTCGGTCACCTCTCCTATGAACACGGTGTGTGTATCCACGTCAATACTGTCACAAATATCCAGGTCGATGAACGCAAGTATATTTACTCCAGGCATCGGGCAGCCGGATGGAGCAAGAGTGCAGGGTATAGTAGCGAATTTATCCACATCTCTCCCACTCTTGAATCCAAAATTTCCTATGAAAGCCATATTAGCACTCTCACTCAACACACCGATACAACATTTTCCGGTCTTACTTATCAGTTCATGCGTAAGCTCAGTTTTGTTTATGGAGACTGCTACTTTTACTGGATCAGCTGTTACCTGAAACACCGTATTCGATATCTGGGCGTTCAGCTTATCTCCCGATCTGGATCCCACAACGTACAGGCCATAAGTGATCGTGAACAGAGGAGTAATATCCATTATTCAATACCTCCACTGATTTCCATAATTCTCCGCCCCACAAGCTGCCCAAGGTTCACCGACTCTTCAAGTACCTGCTCATCGGGCACATAAACTGCGCGAAGTCCTTCCGAAACAAGCTCTACTTTCATCTCCTCAAGGAGGCCACCCAGTTCCTTAACCGCTTCACCACTCCAGCCGTAGGAACCGAACGCAGCGCCAACGAGATTCCTGGGTTTCAGACCGCCCAGATAATTCATGCATTCAGCAACGGATGGAAATATCCTTCCGTTAATGGTCGGGCTTCCAACTATCAGTCCGGACGCACAAAGTACTTCTGCTGCAATATCACTTATGTGTGAAGCCCTCAGAGGCATCAATACGCTGCTGACGCCCACCCGCGTAAGACCCTCCGTAACAGCTTCAGCCATACTGCGGGTGCTGTTCCACATGGTATCGTATACCACAACAGCCTTCGGGGATGGCTTTCTTTCAGCCCAGGAGCCCCATTTGCCAAGGATCCAGTCTATTTTGCTTCTCCATACCGGACCATGATCTGGAGCCAGAAAATCTATTTCAAGCTCCATCTTTCCAAGATTACCAAGAAGAGAAGTTACCAGAGGTGAGAACGGCATGAGGATGTTAGCGTAGTACTTTCTGGCTTCCTCCTCAAGAATACTCAGCGGAAGTTCATCATCGAATCTTTCAGTTGATGCCAGATGCATCCCGAATCCATCCTGACTGAAAAGAATTTTCTCCTCTGGCAGGTAGGATACCATACTGTCCGGCCAGTGCAGCATGCGCGTTTCTATGATGTCAATCTTCATGTTTCCAAGGTCTATACTGTCACCGGTCTTCA
>QNDS01000423.1 GCA_003644925.1 Candidatus Fermentibacterota bacterium | reverse complement strand
GGATCGAACTGATCCTTTTCCTGGGAGATAAGGGGAGGTATCCAGAGCGGATCATCTTTGTATAGCGTGTAGGGAAGCATGATGAACTGTTTCAGATCGCTTTTTGTTTCAACTGGTTTAACAACGGCAGACATAAAAGCTCCTTATTGGTTCTGGTATCAGGTGAATCTAATCTGATGAAGTCCAGGGTCAAATACCCTTAGAACGCTGGAACTATCATTCATACACCAACTATCATATATACAAAATGCAATTGAGGAGGGCGTTATGAAGAACAAGGGCAGGTTTAAGAATGGATTGCTCCCTTCCGGCCTGGGAATTATGGTTGCCGCGGGTCTGCTGCCGGTAAATGCGGCCCGGGCTTCAGACCGGGAAAACGCGCAGGCCGGTACCGTTGACGGCATCGACCCGGATGTTGACATATCACGATCCATATTCACCAGAACTTCTGTTCTCTGGAGCAATCCTCAGTGGCAGGAATTCAAGCGCCTCTGGAGAAAGCTGGACAGTATCGGCCCTGCAGACGGTGATTACAGCTCCAGCAGTCTATATTATGAAAAGTATGAAAAAGTCAGGATAGAGCTGGACAACAGCCAGGCTGAACTGATGCGGATATCAGATGAAATAGGAATAGACTCTCTTGATATCCGCCTGCTGCACAGGCTGGCATCCGACAGGCTGGATATACTCTCCTACGGTACAAGAATGCCTTTTACAAGGATGATGCCGCCGCCCGTCTCGGATCAGACTGATTATATTGTCCCGCAGATCGAAGCAAGGATCGATACGGTTGCCGCTCTCAGAGAGCAGGGTCTGCTCTCATCCGCGGAAATGCTGGCAGCCTTCAGTAACCTGAGATCTTTTGTTGACACCTATTTCCTCCTTGAGACCATCAACTACGGAACTCGTTATACGGGTGCTCTATGGTCGATTGAATGGCCCCTTGATGCCGACAGGATACTGCCGTACCTTGACAGTACCAGAACCGCAATACTTGATAACCTTAGGGAACTTGGAGCAGAGAACGGAGAACAGTACGCCGGGCTGCTTGAGGAATTTGAGAATATGGAACAATCCATAATGCAGGTGCGGGAGAGGCTGCCTGCTCTGCACGATCTTCTTCTGGATCTTGAGCTTTTTTAGCCTTCGATGATAAGACCTCTATTCGTTTTCGAGGTTACGCCCCGCTGCAACCTCGCCTGCACTTACTGCTACAATGTATGGAAGAGGAATGGTGAGCCGTCCCCCCGGGAACTCACGCTGAACGAGATCGAGAACCTCGCGGATTCAATTCAGGCGGCACATCCGGTTTCAGTTACGCTGACCGGCGGAGAACCTCTTCTGCGAGATGATCTGTGCGCGATTGTCAGATTGTTTCAGAAGCGCGGGATTCTGGTTGGCATAGCCACAAACGGCATGCTTCTAGACCGGAATACTGCAGGGTCACTGAAGGAAGCGGGAGCCGGATGGTTTGAAGTATCCGTCACGTCAGTTTCGGAAGATGGATACAGCGACCTGACAGGCACCGATGGATTTGCAGCTGTAAAGCAGGCTATGCTTGCAGTCGTATCCTCCGGAGCCAGATTGACTGTTTCGCACATAATAACTTCAAGGAATTACGGTGACTCGGGGCGGGTTATTGACCTGGCCTATGCATTCAGGGCGGATGCTGTGGCCCTCAATCGCTTCGTCCCCGGCGGGACCGGCCTTGCGAACAGGCATCTCCTGCCCACTCTTGTGCAACTTGATTCCGCCCTGAAAAGCGCCGGCAAAAGGTCGCTGATGTCCCCCGGAATGACGGTATATGCAGCCCTGCCTGTAGAAGATTGCCTTCTGCAGCACAGCGATTACTCGGGCATTTCATTTGGATCATGTATATGCGGAGCGGGAAAATGGGCTATCAGCCCCGCGGGAGACCTCAGAGTATGCGAGCAGAGCCCGCACATCCTCGGGAACCTCCTGGAGAGCTCTTATGAGGAACTGTCCCGATCTCCATTCGTTGAGGAGTTCCGCAACAATAACCGGAGTCCCGACTGCAAGTCATGCATTTGGGCCGGAGTATGCGGAGGAGGGTGCAGGTTCCTTCGGTAGATCAGCTATTCCCATCTGTAACTCCAGTTAGTAGGTTCAACTTTCGGTCAGTTTTTTAACAGTCTGAATGGAATTGAATGAAAACGGGAGTATCTTTCTTCTGTCCTGCATATAATGATCAGGACAACATCAGAAGCACTGTGGAGAATGTAATCGGGACACTTGAATCCCTTGAGCAGGATTATGAGATAATCATTGTTGAGGATGGTTCTCCCGACGGAACTGCCGAAGTCGCCGATGCCCTCGCAAAAGAGTATCCCGGGGTGAATGTCATTCATCATAAAACAAACAGGGGGTATGGAGGAGCTCTCCGCAGCGGTTTCTGCCATGCAGTAAGCTTTGATAAGGTTGCTTACACAGATGGGGACGGGCAGTACGATTTCGCTGAATTCACCCTTCTTCTTCAGGCATACGACAGCGGTTGTGCTGTTGCCGGGTACAGGCTTAACAGAGCTGACAGCAGGAAAAGAGTGATTCAGACCGGAATTTTCGGTCTCCTTCTGAAGCTCCTGTTCAGGTTGAATGTACGCGATGTGAACTGTTCAATGAAGCTTTTTTCCAGGGAAACTCTCAGCGATATTGTAATAACCAGCGACAGCGCGTTCATCGATGCTGAAATACTCATTAAACTGCAGCGGAACGGTGTGGATATAAGGCAGGTGGGTGTTCACCACAGACCAAGACTTCATGGCATAGCCTCAGGTGCGAAGCT
>QNDS01000422.1 GCA_003644925.1 Candidatus Fermentibacterota bacterium | reverse complement strand
GACTGCCGCGAGTATCGCAACCTTTTGATCTGTGAACTGCCCATCGGCGACTTCGCCGACACCATGGCGCGCCAGTTTCTGGTCGATGTTTACGATGTCGGTTTCTATACCGAACTGATGAAATCTGCGGACGAGACCCTGGCTGCAATTGCCGGCAAGGCTATCAAGGAGTCACGCTACCACTTGAGACGCAGCGAAGAATGGGTAAAGCGCCTGGGTGACGGTACCGGGGAAAGCCATGATCGTCTGCAGCGGGCATTCAACGACCTCTGGGGCTACACGCATGAGCTGTTCGAAGTGGACAAGACCGAACAAAGCCTGATCAACGCAGGTATCGCAGTAAACCGGCCGGCACTGAAAGCTGACTGGGAGCGCTACGTGCAGTCGGTGTTGAAGGAGGCCACCCTGGATACGCCGGATGGCCAATGGTCCATACGCGGCGGCCGCGAAGGCATGCATACCGAACACCTTGGATATCTGCTGGCTGAGTTGCAGTTCATGCAGCGAGCCTATCCCGGCCTGGAGTGGTAAACCCCGCAATGAATACTGTGCAAAACGTCACGGCCGCCGCCAAAGGGGGAGACAGCGAAACAGAGCGGCTTGAAGCTCTGCTCGCACAGGTTACGGATCCCGAAATCCCGGTTGTATCCATCCGCGATCTGGGCATCCTGCGGGATATTTCCCTGGATGGTGGCCAGGTGACCGTAACCATCACGACGACTTACTCAGGCTGCCCTGCGATGAGCACGATCAAAGCAGATATCAGGCAAACTCTGTCCGACGCCGGCTACCATGATGTCCAGGTGAAACAGAGCCTGTCGCCGGCATGGACTACCGACTGGATGACAGCCGAAGGCCGTGAAAAGCTGCGTGAATACGGCATTGCACCACCGCAAAAATCTGTCGATGGACGCTGTGCTGTCGTATCTCCAGGCACAGCCGTGATCTGCCCCCAGTGCGGCAGCGAGCACACCGAATGCATCAGTGAATTTGGCTCCACCGCTTGCAAAGCGCTGTACCGTTGCCTGGAGTGTGCCGAACCGTTCGATTACTTTAAATGTTTGTAGGAACCCGCACATTACGTCATCAAGAGATGAATTTATGGGAAAGCATTTTCATTCGCTGAATATCAGCGATCTTCGCCAGGAAACGAATCATGCCGTGGTGCTGAATTTCGAAGTGCCGGAAGACCTTGCCGACACTTTCGCTTTCCGGCAGGGTCAGTATCTCACCCTGCGGGCGGACATAGACGGAGAAACCGTCCAGCGCTCCTATTCGATCTGCTCCGGGCTGGACGATGGTGAGCTGAGGGTTGGCATCAAACACGTTGAAGACGGTGTTTTTTCAAGCTGGGCCAACCAGGAACTGAAAGCCGGAGACACGATCGAGGTGATGGCGCCTCGCGGCAATTTCTTTACCGAACTGGACCCTGGCAAGGCCCGCAACTACCTGTGCATCAGCTCCGGCAGCGGCATTACCCCGGTGCTTTCGATCATCAAAACGCTGCTGGCGCGCGAACCTCAGAGCAAGATCACACTGCTCTACGGCAACCAGCGCACGGCGACGATGATGTTTCGCAATGAACTGGCTTTTCTGAAGAACCGCTACATGCAACGATTCCACTGGATTAATATTTTCAGCCGTGAGCCCCAGGAGGCGGAGATTCTCAGCGGACACATCAACAACCGCAAGGGCGGCGAGTTGAACCAGCACTTGATCAGAATCCGCGATTTTGACGAATTTTTCCTGTGCGGTCCGGAAGCCATGATCTCCGAAGTTTCCCGCGGCCTGCGCAGTGAAGGGATAAAAGAGGATCACATCCATTTCGAACTGTTCGCCTCTTCAGCGGAAAACGCACGCAAGGCCGTTGAGCGGCACCACGCCCGGGCCCAGAAGCACAAGGGACAGGTCAGCCAGGTCACGGTGATTTCCAATGGGCGTGAATACAATTTCGAACTCAACGCCGATGGTGAGAACCTGCTTGACGCTGGCCTGAACAACGGCATCGACCTGCCGTTTTCATGCAAAGGCGGTGTCTGCGCCACTTGCAAAGCCGTTTTGAAAGAGGGCAAGGTGGACATGGACCTGAACCAGGCACTGAGGCCGGAAGAGTTGGAAAAGGGTTACATTCTCACCTGCCAGTCACATCCGATTTCAGACAAAGTCATCGTTGATTACGACCAGCTCTGAACGCATGGCGAGTTCACAGTCCATTCTAAAATTCCTGTCCGGGCGCATGGCGCAAGGGAGTATCAGCAGCACTTCATTATTGATCACGCTGTTTTGTGACGCCGTCACCCGGCACGGTGGTGAAATTTGGCTTGGCAGCCTGATCCGCTCTCTCGCGCCGCTGGGCATAAGCGAGCGCCTGGTGCGCACGGCGGTATTCCGCCTGGTACAGGATGACTGGCTGGTTTCACGTAAAGAAGGCCGCCGCAGCTACTACGGCCTCTCCCCGGCTGGCATCAATCAGTATCAGCGCGCTGCAAGACGCATCTATACCAACAGGCGGGCGGAATGGGACGGTGTATGGACTCTGATCATCCCGTCATTCGTAAACGAGGACAAACGCGAGCTTCTGCGCAAGGGTTTACTGTGGCAGGGCTTCGGCTTGCTGTCACCGGGTATTTACGCAATGCCCTCGCAAGATCGCAAATCGCTGAATGAACTGCTCGGTGAACTGGACGTCCGTGATTCAGTGGTCATCATGACCGCGCGCGCCGACGAGCCTGGCAACGGCAATGCATTACAGCGCCAGGTGATGGAGCGTTGGAACCTGGCCGAACTGGGCGAACAGTATCAGT
>QNDS01000421.1 GCA_003644925.1 Candidatus Fermentibacterota bacterium | reverse complement strand
CATGCCGGGATGAACTGTGCTTAAAGTCAAGATTTATTAAATCTGTTTTCATATCTCAGAACAGATTTGTTGATTTTTTACTATGCCAATTGCATGCTGAATGGCTGTTGGTGTTTGATGACCCCAAAAACCTGTCTTAGCAATTTATGTGCAATGGCGATTTTGATAACCTTTTCAGGCTTCCCCTTAGTGTGCATTTTTTCATAGACATCAACACACTGAGGATTGGTTCTTTTTGCCGTCCAACTGCACATATAAAGCAGAGATCGCAAACGACCATTACCAACTTTTGTTATGTGCCCTTTACCTTTAACGCTGGTTCCTGATTCGTAGGTACGTGGACTCATACCGATATAGCTGAGAAATTTTTTAACATTATCAAACTTCGTAAAATTATCTGTTTGACAAATGAGCATAACCGACGTTTTTGATCCAACACCAGGGATACTCATAAGGAGTTTATAATTCTCATAATAATGCTCTTTGATCAAGGCCTGCATCTGTTTATCCAGCTGTTTCAAGGCATCTTTCAACTGTTCGGTGGTACTGCTGACTATACGCGTTACCTCGGCATTAACAATACTGAGTTGGGCAAGAGCTTCATGAGTATTTGTGATGGCGGTTAGCTCTTTATTAAGTCGCTGAGACAAACTGTCACATTGCTGAAGTTCTTGAATCCTGGTTGACTGTGGACGCCAGAGGACAACGTTTTTGGTCACGATAATGATACCGTACTCATAGATCATTTTCGCATCGGCCTTGTCTGTCTTATGACGCTGAAGGTGCATTTGGGAAAACCTTTTGATCTTCAAAGGGTTTTCAACAACTACCCTGATCCCATGATCATAGAGCCATTGGGCCAGAGGTAGATGATAGGTACTGGTTGCCTCCATGACACAAATAGCATCTTCTCCGATAAAACCGGCTAATGTACGATAACCTTTGGAGCTTTGTGGTAATTGACGCTGAACCGTTTGCCCTTTTACATCCAAACAATAAACATCAAATGTTTTTTTGGAGACATCGATACCTACTAATTTGTTTTCATTACTTTTTTTCATATTTTGTTACCATCATCCTAAATGCAGGCTTTATGCCTAATGAACTGTCCGGTATAAAAAATAATGAAGCCGGGTGCTAACATCCCGGAGAGCATATAAACAACTCACTAATGACGAGCAATAGCGTGTCCCGGCTTCTCCTTCCTCTAGTGACTTATTGTACAGATAAGGTAGAAAAAGGTCTCTCTTTTAAGCATAGGATGACGATTTACTGAACTTGAATCAGCATAAACTGGCAATGCAATTTTTTAACCGGACACCACTGTATATTGGTCAGAAAACAATGAAATAGCAGTAATGCTTTCCCATCGTTTTTTTGCCTGTTTTGTGCAATGTTAACAAGTTGTAGCGTGAATGATTCGTTATCATGCATTGCACTAATTTGTTATCGTGGTCCGAACCCATTACAATTCTTTTTATGTCAACAGGTCATATCGCTTTAAGAAACCAAGCGAAAATTCCAGTTTAATCGTTTCCACCACCGGTTTGTGTCGGTGGTGGAAACGATTGGTTCAGGATACAGAGATTTGTTCTATTCTGCTGCTGGTGGAGGGGAAGTGATAGCTGGCAGAAACAAGTCCCATGAAAAAGACCCCTGGAATGTGGCAGTAATATCCTTGTACGAGTCCGTAGTTACCGTTACCGTGCATGGATCTGTACCCGGGCAGGTGATGTCATTTCCTTTCCAACCCTTAAAAATGAAGCCTTCATCTGGAGTGGCCGTAAGGGTTACAGGAGATTCTAGTGCGTAAATATATGAGCAGTCTCCTGCAGGACAGTTAATGAAGTTATCTGAACTGGTTACTGTTCCTGTTCCGTTGCCACTTAGATATACTGTGAGAGAACCTGGAAGTTTAAATGAAGCCGTGCAGTCCTTGTTTCTATCCATCAGTACACTAATTGGGGTGGTTGTTCCAGTACCGCAATCGCCTCCCCATCCTGCGAAAATGGAACTGGAAATCGTATCGGCTGTGGCATCTGCCTGTACCGTTGTGCTTTTAACATAGGTTCCGGCCCCATCGACAGTGCCACTGCCATTCCCGATGGTAGTTATCGTGAGTGTGGTATACGCGATATCAAAGTTAGCGTTGCAGGTTTTGTCGCTATCCATCAGCATACTCACGGGACTGGTTGTGCCTGTCCCGCAGTCACCGCTCCAACCTGTAAATACTGAATCAGCGGCAGCGGTTGCCGTTGCCATTGCAGTTGAGTCAATAACATGGAGTCCGTCCCCACCCACAGTGCCACTGCCACTTCCGGAGGTATTTATTGTGAGCAAATTATACACTTTATCAAAGTTAGCGTTGCAGGTCTTATGGCTATCCATTACCACATTTACAGGACTGGTTGTGCCTGTCCCGCAGTCACCGCTCCAACCTGTAAATTCTGAATCAACGTCGGCGATTGCCGATGCCTTCGCAGTTGAGTCAATAGCATGGGGACCGTCCCCACCCACAGTGCCGCTTCCCGTCCCGCTGGTCGTGATCGTGAGGGTTCGCGCTTCTTCAAAGGTGGCTGTGCAGGATTTATCACCATTCATAAGTAAAGAAAAAGAACTGTTAGCTCCACCACTATTACAGGTTCCGCCCCAGTCTGTGAAAATGGAGCCTGCATCGGCCACAGCGGTTAGAACGATTTGTGTTCCGGTAGGGTAGACGTTCTCATCTGTCCTTAGAGGATCAAAAATACTTACATCAATACTGGTTGGTATATCAGGGTTTATTGTACCGCTTCCACTACCTCCTTTTGTAACTTTTACGGTGTAAGCTCTT
>QNDS01000420.1 GCA_003644925.1 Candidatus Fermentibacterota bacterium | reverse complement strand
TATTGTTCAAGGTCAACCGCCTCGCCCTGCAAGGTATTTAACTTGAGGGACGGTGTCGGCCCATCGTAGGGTTTAAGCTCTGCCGCACTTGCCGGCATCATGGTATAAACAGCAATGCCAATCAGTGCGAATACCGCAACTACTTTTACTGCTATTAGCCAGATAAGTTTTTTCACGATTATTCTCTTAATTTAAAATGTAATTTTATAGCCGAATTTTATAGGACACACCGGCAACAATTCAGTTGCAGAAAGTTATCACTGAGACAGCATATCAAGTTTGATGACACTGGCGCGCACCAGGCCTGCCAACTGGGAGGTTGCGATATCTTCGGGTAAACTTTGCTTGTCACGCTCATAAAAGAAGCCGCGTACGCCAGGAATAAGTGCAGTGGTAACCAGGCTTCCGTTCGCCTGCATCTTATCCTTTAAGGCCGGTAATGCCCAACTATTAGGCGTTTTGGCGCCTTCCAGAATCGCAATGGCGGTTTTGGTCTTGCCCACGGCATCAATATAGACAGGATCTTTCCCTGGCTCAGGCGGTTTAGCGTTCAGACGCGGATATAAGAGAATCACACCATGCAGTTCATCCAGCCTTTCGGGATTCGCCTGTTCCCACTGTAGCAGTCCACGCAACAAAACAGCGCTGCCCCCACCACTGGATATCAGGTAGACCTGCTTATCCGACGAGGCAATCGCCGCATCTATCAAGCTAACAACGTCTTCTGTCGGAATCTCAGCCAGAGAGCTTTTCAGCTTGGGTAGGAAATGTGCGCTGAGTAAATCCGGCATCCAGATTTCCATTTCAGTATCCGATAACAAAGATGCTGCATCCATCGCGGCCTGACCGGTTCCTTCGTCACAGGCAAAGCCTAACAATAATTTATCGCCATCTGCCCGGTATTGTCGAATATCCACAATATCTCCGCCCGGCAGGTCAAACGGGACTATTTCATTTTTCTGAGCAAAACCGGGACGATTCATCAGTAAAAGTGTTACGGCCAGCAGCCATAACACGGCAAAAGATTTGTTCTTCATGCGCGATTGAAGGGGGTTTAAAAAACAGGGTGCAGTATAACTATATAAGCACAATATGCTATGATCCATATCAAATAAGCAATAACTAATATATATGTTGTCTACACGCCTGTTTCCAAGTGCCACCCTGCTTCTATTGTCGGTATTATTGGTACCCTTGACCCATGCTGACGGCAGCACAAAACTAAACGAAGCGGTTGCTCTGACACCCAACCCCGAAGCAGGAAAGAAGGTCTATCCTCTGTGTGCAGCCTGTCATGGCAAGGATGGCTTTGGCCAACAACAAGGGGAATATCCATCCATTGCAGGACAGCATCAGCGCGTGATTCTTAAACAATTGCTCGATGTTCAATCTAAAAGGCGTATCAACCCGAGCATGTATGCATTTACCGATATGGAAACCCTGGGCGGACTTCAGGGCATGGCCGATATTGCAGCGTATACTGCCGCCCTTCCATCCAACCCGAGCCCTGTAAGAGGCGATGGAGCCCAACTGGAGAAGGGAGAAGAACTTTATACGACCTATTGCATCGCATGCCATGGGAAAAATGCAAAAGGTAACGCGGAGCTATACTATCCACGCCTGACGAATCAACACTATCCCTATCTGGTACGCGAACTAAACTGGATACGTGAAAAGATTCGAAAAAATTCCGATCCAGCGATGACGCAGATATTGCAGGATTTTGACCCTGAAGATATTAAAGCCGTTGCAGACTATCTATCAAGACTGCCATAAAATGCGCTATACCCAATATTGAACAAGGTACAATACCATATTATTACTAATGTTTATCATTGGCGCTCAAACTTGATGTAAGTCAAGTTCAGCCACCATTCATCCGCTATAGTTCGCTAAAATCAAATATCCCATGGGGTTAGTTTGATTTTTACACACTAAGCGATAAACTACGCGATCCATTGAAAGTCACGCTTTCAACGGCGTAAAAAAAATCAAACACTACGCACTAATTTTATTTATATATTGAGGAACTGCGATGAATACAGCGCAAACGTATAACTACGATGTGGTCCGCAAATTTGCGGTTATGTCGGTGGTCTGGGGAATAGTAGGCATGCTGGTAGGCGTTATCATCGCCTTTCTGCTGGTCTTCCCTGATATGCTCGAGGGAATACCCTATTTGTCTTTTGGTCGACTCCGTCCGCTGCACACCAACGCGGTTATATTCGCCTTCGGGGGTAGCGCGCTATTTGCAGCCTCGTACTACATCGTTCAGCGCACCTGCCATACGCCTTTATTTGCGCCCAAACTGGCGGCCTTTACCTTCTGGGGCTGGCAACTAGTCATCGTACTGGCTGCGATCACATTACCACTGGGCATGACCTCTTCCAAGGAATACGCTGAGCTGGAATGGCCCATCGATATTTTAATCACCATCGTCTGGGTATCCTACGCTGTTGTGTTCTTTGGTACCATCGCGATGCGCAAGGTTAAACATATCTACGTAGCGAACTGGTTCTTTGGCGCTTACATCATCACCATTGCGATGCTGCATATCGTTAACAACCTTGAAATCCCAATCACCTGGACCAAGTCCTACTCTATCTATTCCGGTGTTCAGGATGCGATGATTCAATGGTGGTACGGCCACAATGCGGTAGGTTTTTTCCTCACCGCCGCCTTCCTTGGCATGATGTATTATTTCATCCCCAAGCAGGTTGGGCGCCCGGTTTACTCGTATCGTTTATCGGTTGTGCACTTCTGGGCATTAGTTTTCACCTACATCTGGGCGGGTCCTCACCACTTGATGTATACCGCATTACCTGACTGGACTCAGTCACTGGG
>QNDS01000419.1 GCA_003644925.1 Candidatus Fermentibacterota bacterium | reverse complement strand
GTTCTTCCATCGTATCTGTTGCCGCAGTGTCTGCAGATCATCGATGCCTCTCTATGTAAATAGTCCGCTGCGAAAAGAACACCGGTAAGATAATCAATCCGTAAAAACGGAAAAGAGCAGCACCGGAATCGCTCAGATAAGCTTGTCAATCACTTCCGAGTAGCCTGTTCTTCCTGCCAGGCCGTCGAAGTATCCCCGCCATATCCATGGAATCCGTTCGGGACCCTGCCACAGAAGGAATTTCAAAGTCAGCACCATCAGAACCGCGCTTTTGTAAACCATGAAAACAAACCTCATCGATGGAGACAGCATATCACGGGAGAGAACTATCCTGTTCCGTTCAGAAAAATAGAGCGCGATTCTGGAAAGCTCTCCTCCGCTTCCCGAAGCGACGTTGTGAAGGACAGTCTCAAAAGGAAGTACTTCTATCGAGTAACCCTGTTCTATTACTTTTCTGCAAAGATCGGCATCTTCGTAGTACATGAAAAAGTCCTCCCTGAAACCGCCAATCATGCTGAAAAGATCTGTCCTGATCATCAGGGCGCACCCCGACACAAAATCGACCTTCAATCCCTTATCGAGACTGCTTCCCATTCCGGTAAGATCCACCTGTTCGAAACGCATTTTCCACCTGACGAGATTTCCTCCTGCGCCCCATAGCTTTTCAGGATCCGATTTCCAGTAAACAGCTGGGGCTACTATTCCGGTTCGCGCATTGTCGTTGAGATGTTTTGTCAGGTTGAGAATTGTTTCGGGAAGAACTTCGGCGTCGTTGTTCAGAAAGAATGTGTACTCAGCATCATCATCCAGGGACATCTTGAAGCCTGCATTATTACCTCCTGCAAAACCCGTGTTCTCTTCCATGCGCTTGAACCTGAGTCCACTCCGGCTGCAAGCCCATGAAGGTACCGACCCGGGGGAACAGTTATCTATGAGCGTAATCCTGATATCAACGGAGCTGGAACGGTCAAGAGAATCGATGCATTTCCTTGTCAGCTCCCACTGTCCATAGTTGACAAGAATGACAGCTACGCGCATAAGAATTCCTCCGGTTTTCCCCGAGACCAGAATCATGTTAGTTTACAGGTGAAATATAATACTGAAACTGCACAGACGTTCAGAACTGTAAAGCTTAAGGAAAAAATGGAGACAGATTCTCTATCAATTAAAGATCGACCGAGGCTGGCAGTGTTTTACAATCTACCATCCGGTGGAGGGCTTAATGTTGCAAGTGCCTTGCTTCGGGAACTTCAACGTTCCTTTTCTATAACTGTGCATTATCCTTTCGGTTCTTCTCCTCTGAATATCCCCGAAACTATTTCCGCAAAGGAATGGCCTTTCCGGGAGGGAAGAAGGATCAGAGGATTAAGAAAACTTTTTGCTCCTTTTTCTCTACCAGCCAGACTGAGAGCCTTGGACAAACTATGCATGAGAATTGCGAATGAGATCAATTCCTCATCGGATATTGCCCTGGTACATAATTCCATGTTCGTTGCCGCTCCGCCAGTTCTGAAGTATCTGACGATTCCCTGCATATACTTCTGTTACGAGTTTCCCCGTCATATCTACGAAAAGGATCTTATCAGAAGAACCGGTAACGGTTTCTTCAATCTTCTTCTCTCTCCTTTGAGAAGTATGGAAAAGAACATGGACAGAGAATCAGCGGTGAATGCGGATAGTATTGTCACCCTGTCCAGCTGGATGAAACGAAGGATCAACGATATTTACGACCTGGATTCCTCTATAGTGAGGCCCGGCGTAGATACCGACTTCTGGAACTTTGAGAAAAATGTTGTCAGGAAGCACATGGTTCTCAGTATCGGAGCCCTCTGGCCTTTCAAGGGCCATAAAATGGCAATTGATGTTGTCTCACGAATTCCATCTGATACGAGACCTGCTCTTTCGGTTATCGCAGACAGGGAATATCCGGGATACGGGGTTGAACTTGAAAGATCGGCCGCTTTGAAGGACGTAGATCTTACTTTGCATCGAGGAATCTCCAATGAAGAGCTATCTCACTATTACAAGTCCTGTAAGGCTGTTCTCTGCTGCCAGCACAATGAACCTTACGGTCTGGTACCTCTTGAAGCCATGGCGTGCGGTCTACCGGTAATAGCTGTAAGAGAGGGCGGCTTCGTCGATAATATCCAAAGCGGGGAAAACGGCATACTTGTGAAGAGGAATCCGGCTGAAATGGCTGAGCTTCTCTCAATGCTATTGATTGATCAGCGTTTATGGAAAAGAGTTGCCGAGGGTGGTAGGAGGTTTGTTACCCAAACTAGAACCGTTTCCAGTGGAGCGCAAAGCCTCAGGGAAATACTATCCGGAATTGCTGTTGTCTGACAGCAGTATTTTCAACAAGAGGTACTCGCAAGTAATTCCCGGGTTTCTTCCCAAACCCTGTCCAGACTCAGAAAATCCATGCATTCGGCAGATTCACAACCTTTTATCCCTCTGTCAGGGTGACATGGGCGACAGGAAGCTTCATCTGAAACCAGGTTCCGGTGATGAGATGATGGGGGATATACCCCTATTCGCGAAGGATCGGTAGGTCCGAAAAGAGTCAGTGTCGGGGTGGAGACCAATCCTGCGATATGCATCAGGCTGCTGTCATTTGTTATCAGCAACCTGCATCCGGAGAGGATGGAGGCTACCTCCACAAGAGATGTCTTCCCGACAAGATCTGTTGCCGTGCTAGGCAGGTTATCAAGAACTTGACCGATGACGTCCCTGTCTCTCCCACTTCCCAGCATCACCGTTCTGACATTCTCGCTGTGAAGCAGATTAACAAGATCGAGGAACCGATCAGCATGCCATCTCTTCCAGTTCATATCTCTGATGCTTG
>QNDS01000418.1 GCA_003644925.1 Candidatus Fermentibacterota bacterium | reverse complement strand
GTGAGTCAACTGAGGTTGATGTCAGCTTTGGTGCCGAAGGCGACCGCTCCCGGATGTTCCTGGATGTTAGCTGGACCGACCAAAATGAGGTTTTAGCGGGTGACCGGGAAATCTCCGAGTATGCCATTCAGGGTTTTCCATACGGCCTGAGTTCGGGCACACCTGAAGGACGCCTGGTGTTCACTGACCCACGCATAGGCCAGACCTTGAGCATTACTTCCTATACGCCCAACCCGTTTTATGATCCAAACTGCTGGGCGACCGGAACATCCGTATCCGGATGCGACGACTTTCAGCCATTTACACTGGATGACCGCTTCAACTGGCAGCCTTACAACTATCTGTTGACACCGAACAAGCGAGTCAGCATGTTTGCAAAGGCCGAATACGATATTACTGACAATACTATGTTCAGGTTGACCGCCAGTTTCAACAAACGTGAATCTACCAGTCAGGCAGCGCCTGAGCCATTGTTCTTCGGGCCTGAGGCAGGTGCCGGCGATATCCTGGATAACTTGCTTTGGCCGGCAGACCATCCGACCAATCCTTTCGGTATAGACATGGGTCCGGATAGCTTCGTATTTACCGGTCGCAGACCGATTGAAGCCGGACCACGTATATTTGAGCAAGATGTTGAAACCTGGTACATATCAGCAGGACTCGATGGCTCATTCTCGGTTGGCGGAAGCAGGGATATATACTGGGATGCCACAGCAATCTTTTCCGAAAACGATGCCACACAAATCAAACATGGTGCTTTCAACGCGCAGAATATATCCATCGCGCTTGGACCAACAGACACATGTGACGCCACACCCGGGTGTGTACCACTCAACTGGGTTGGACCCGGCACCATGTCGCAGGAGATGCTGGACTTCGTGACATTCGTACAAAAGGATGTCAGCAACCAGGAACTGCTGGATCTCACCCTGAACTTTACCGGTAACTTTGGCGGCTTCTTCGATGCCGGCTTGATCGGTTGGGCAATCGGCTTCGAGCACCGCGAGGAAGATGGTAGCTTCACTCCGGATTCCATCGTCTCCAGTGGCTTTACTGCTGGCGTACCGGCACAGCCTACCGAAGGTGGGTTTGATGTCGATGAGGCGTACGGTGAAGTTATCATTCCGCTATGGCGTGGTGATGGTCTGGAACGCTTTGATATCAGCGCGTCGGCTCGCTATTCCAAGTACGACCTGTTCGATAGCGACACCGTTTTCGCCTTTGGCGCCAACTGGGCACCGACAGAAAGTCTGACTTTAAGGGCCAACTTTGCTGAAGGTTTCAGGGCACCGAATATCGGTGAACTGTTCAACACCGGTTCGCGTTTTGATGCGAGCATCGTTGATCCTTGTTCAAACGTGTCACCTGAGCTGGCCGGTAATTGCGCTGCTCTTGGTGTTCCGCCTGACTTTGTTCAGCCTAACCCTCAGCTTAGTGTCACCACCGGTGGCAATCCCGGTCTGACGCCGGAGACATCAGATACGTTTACGGCCGGGTTTACCTGGGCTGCACCGTTTGCAGACAACTGGAACAGTGTCGAAGGTTTGTTGTTCGAGCTGAATTACTATGACATCTCGGTCGACAATGCCATCCAGCCACCAGACGCACAGGATGTATTGACCCAGTGTGTTGAAACCCTGGATCCGTTCTTTTGCGACAATGTTTCGCGTGCTCCGGGCGGTACCGTTCAGCGCGTAGATGGCGTATTGCAAAATATCGGCGGCATCGACACTTCCGGCATTGACTGGAGAGTCCAGCTGATAACGGCAGAAACTGGTATCGGCCAATTCCGTTTCGAATGGTTGAACACCCACCTGCTGGATTACACCGAAACGATCGCAGGACCAGATGGTGATGTCAAAATCAGCCGGGAAGGCACCGAGCTCGGCTCACCTGAACGCGCCTTTATCGAGTACAAATCAACCGTTAACATCGATTGGCTTAAAGATAATTGGAGCGCCAGGCTTGCCTTTCAGTACTACGGTTCTCTTGAAGAAGAGTGTGGCGGCATGACCGCAGCATTCGAACTTTGGGACGATTTCTGTACCCGTGGGCAAGAGGGTAACGATATCGACAGCACCTTGTTTACCAACCTGAACGCCTCCTGGTCACCTGACATTGGTAACAATGGTCAATGGACCTTCATGGTTGGTGTTGATAACGTTTTCGAAGAAACCATCCCGTTCTGCGCTTCTTGCGACCTGAACAGCTTTGATGGAACGATCTATCCGATTCCGGGACGATTCTGGTACGCCAGGGCAGTTATCCAGATAGATTAATCTGCTTTCTGATCTGCTATACGGAAACGGCCCCTCACAGGGCCGTTTCTTTAAATAAAATACAGAGTTTATTCGCCGTAAGGTATCCAGATATTCTTGATTTCGGTTGCCTTACGTAAGAACACTTCACCTTCACCCTGTACCGGGTCTTCCCAATCGTGATACCGGCCGTAATTGACCCAGGTGCGTTTCATGGTGGCTGCAGCTTCAGTCTCGACCAGCGTGCTGCCCTCGGCAGTACCCCAGTACCAAAGCCCTTCAATATCGTAATGTTTAGCCAGCTCGATGGTCAGTTCTTCCTGGATCCCGGTAACGATGTTTATGACGCCACCTGGCAGATCTGAGGTGTTCAGCACCTGGTAGAAATCAGTGGCCAGCAATGCATACTGTTGAGACGGAACGAAAACCACACGGTTACCCATTGCGATCGCCGGCATGATGGTTGAAATCAAACCCAGCAGGCCAGCCTCTTCCGGTGCAACAATACCGATTACGCCGAGCGCTTCTTTCATCGCCAACGTGACGTTACGAAACGGTGTTGAATGCACCTGGCTGTCATATTTATCCGTCATGGC
>QNDS01000417.1 GCA_003644925.1 Candidatus Fermentibacterota bacterium | reverse complement strand
TCCGCTGGGAGCAACCAGATACCGAGCGCGCGTAGTTTGGCTGCAATCTTACTGTCGCCTATGCCCTTTAACAGATCAACCGGCGTGATATCCTTACGGAAGTCGGGCTTCTTGATCTCGACTGGCTGGGAGTCCTCATAACACCCGACGTCCAACCAACGCTCTCCCGTGTAGTAGACTGCCATGAATGGTTCGGTTGCTTTCGGTTCGTATACCAGATACACGTCCACGCCGTCACCCATCATCTTGGCGTACCTGTAAAAGATTCCAAGTTCCTGCGCGGTCTCGTGTCGCGGCATGACAACACCCGTCTCTGGTTCATCCGTGGCGCAGACCTTGGCGTAAGCGTTCAGGTTGATCGCCTTACTCCCTTGTGTAGTAACCTCTTCAGGTGACACTTCCCTTTGAGCACCGACGTCAGCAAATTCGGTTTTCAGTATGCAGTAAGTTATTGCTCCGTCGTCTCCCTTGGCATATAGCCTTGCAGGGAGGTTGCACTGTTCCAGCGCAGGTGTGGGAATCTTCACAATGCGCTCACCGCGAATAGCCAGCCGCCGCCATTGTCCCTCGGCGTCCATTACAATCGCGTCGTATGCGGTATTGTTACCCGACCTATACAGGACGTACACGCCTGTATCACGTTGCTTGATGTAGTAGGTCTTACTCTGGCTTGCGCTGTCGCTTTCATTGAATATGACCACACCCGTTTCCAAGCCGTCCGGGTGCGAACCGCGTAATCGGAACAGGTCGCTTATTGTTGCCACTTTGCGCTTCGCACTTGCCTTCTCCCGGCTTCTGAACCTTTTTAAGTCGGCTTTCGTTGGCGTATCTGTTTTTCCTTTGCCCATTGTAGTTACCTCTCGTTGTAAAGGTTGTTACTGAATCCTAACTCCACTTATTGAGGATCGATTCGAGCACATCCGTTGGAGTGCCAGCGTCTTCGTCCTCTTTAGCTAACAAGTTGTTACCCTTCTTTTTCTTCTTGCCCCTTGGAAGCGGTTCGCCCAATCTTTTGAACGCGCCAAGCACAAACCCGCCAACGCTCACGCTGAGGGTGGCTTCGTCTTCCACCAGTATACCCGAGGATGCTGGATTGTCAACCTCTGTGAGCGCAGCGTATGCTTCACCGATTTTGACGTTCGGCTTGTCTGCCAACGACCCGTATGCTGAACTCACGTCGCTGACAATACGCTGTGCTTTGACTGCACCTTCGTAATGGCGGGAGTAGCTTTCCAGTCGTGCATCAGACTCGAAGTGTACGTTGGTTCCTTGTAGCTTGGGAGTGCCAATGCCTTTGTCGTTCTTCTGCTCTGGGTACTCCCAGTTCGTGTTGACACGCAGTTGACCGCACTTGGCGTAGATCGTCGCATGTCTTCCATACTGATCGCAACTCATGTACGTGGTCTTCTTGCCGAGCAGCCGTACCACTCCGACCGCAACAGCCTGTAGTTGTTTCAGCATGTGATCCATGCCGTCAGGGATGTCGCCCTTGATCGCAACCATCACGTCACCCTCATCGACCACAGTGGATTCATTCAGGGGCGTACCGCTTTCCAACATGCTTTCCAGCATGAGTGTACCATAGCTGCTCGTGACGTCATCTGTGATACGCAGTGCTTTCGTCATACCTTCGTACTGCCGTGAATAACTTTCTTCACGTGCGTCCGAATAGAAACTGACGTTCGTGGTCGTCATCTTCGCTTTACCAATACCCTTGCCGTCTTTCTGTTCGGGGTACTCCCAGTTGTAGCAGATGTTCAGCTTGCCGACCTTAACACCAATGTTCGCGTGTCTGCCCCATGACTCGAATGACAGGTACGCGGCTTCTGCTCCCATGATCCCTGCGATGTCCACGGCTATCGGCTGGACTTCGCCAAGCATTGGTTCCATGCCTTCGGGGATATCGCCCTTGATGTACACGGTCATGCTACCCATATCGATTGCGGTGGATTCGCCGATGTCATCGTCTCCTGCTCCGCCCTTCGCATTAACCTCAAGGCACATCGATTCGTAGATGGCTTCGACCATGCCTTCGACAGCAGCGATGTCGTTCTCGTATTCATGTGACGGGAACGTCGCGAGTGCCTCTGCGAAATCTTCCGCACCGTCTAGGTCTTCCAACTCTTCGCACGGTACGAAGTATGTCTTGTTGCCAGTCGTTGTGATATCCACATGCCCCGGCTCCCCTGTGTTGTTCACAGAGCGCACGTCCTCACGGCTCCTGATTGCATTCAACGCTTGTAGTTCTGCGCCCATGCCTTCGTCAAACGTGTTGAGCTTCAAATTTCGCAGAACTTTCATCCAGTTACTGAACATCAGCGTAATGGCATGGGGCGTTACATCGCTGTACCTCTTTTTGCCTCTGCGCGGTACGAATCCAGATACTACGCGATTAACCAAGTCGATAAAGTCTTCTGGGATGTCTGCATTCGGCGCACGCACCGAGATGCTACCGTCATCAAAGACGATTATTTTTATCTTGACCTTCTTGTCCCTGAACAGCTTCGCAATGATCTTCTTGACTTCCTTCTGCGTTTCTGTCTGCCTCTCGTCCAGCACAACTTCAGTGACTGTCACACCAAACGCCTTCAAGAGATTAACCCACTCGTCGTACCGCTGGTTGACGAAGGTAGTACTGAAGTTGCCCATCTGCGTTTTGCCTTTTCCCTTGTCCCCGTACTTGGCAACGATGAGCTTGCTGATGAAGTCCTTATCGAATGTTCCATCACCCTTGGGGCGCATCTGTAGTATTGGGTTCTTCGCGGAAACGCTCTTCGCCCCGAACGGTACGCCTGTATGTTTCTTGAACAGCGCGATCACGGCTTTCTTAACAGCCTTGTTCAGCGGCGTCATTGT
>QNDS01000416.1 GCA_003644925.1 Candidatus Fermentibacterota bacterium | reverse complement strand
ATGATGCTGACATAGTTGTGGGACTGGAAGTAGGAGCAGACGATTACGTCGGAAAACCTGTAAACCCCAGAGTCCTTCTGGCAAGGATCAGAGCTCTTCTCAGAAGAGGATCCTCGGATACCAGGACCGAAATTCTGCGAAGGGGAAATCTATATATCAATCTCGCTTCCCGGGAGGCTATACTTGACGGCAGTCATCTTGACCTGACAACTACCGAGTTCGATCTTCTTGTTCTTCTGGCGCGGAGGGCTGGAAGGGTACAGGAACGAAGCCAGCTTATTGAAGAGCTTAGAGGAATCAGTTTCCATTCGTTTGACCGAACAGTGGATGTGATTATTTCCCGCCTCCGCAAAAAACTAGGAGACTCCTCTTCAGGAGAACTTATTAAAACAGTTCGGGGAGTGGGATACCTGATGGTCATGCCGGAGGAATCCTGATGAAAAAACTCTTTCTTAAGATCTACCTGCCACTTGCTATCTGCGTAATCATGACCCTTGTCATTTCGGTTCTGGCTGTTGTCAGAATCATACCAGCACAGATGAATGAATACAGAGTCAATATTGATGAGTTCAGAGACTGGCTGCTTGCATCACAACCCTCTGAAATTGACTCCATTATCGCCTTCGCTGAGTCTATGGATCTTGAAGTAAGGGTCTATCAAAATGTCGGGCACCCCGGGCGCATGCATCCTCCGGATGGATTCTTCACCCTCCCCGGCCTGCCATGGGATTATCCCCTGAGAGTAGACATTTCAGGAGGACCTCGTGGAGGCGTCGGGAGTTTCTGGAAAGAGAGTTTCTGGCTAATAATAGTAGTGCTGCTAGTAATGGAGGGTCTGGTTCTTTTCCTGGCTCTCTGGCCGGTGAGAAAGAGGCTGGCAAAGCTGCAATGGGCAGCCTCTGAATTAGGGTCCGGAAGCCTGGGGATTAAACTTCAGATCAATGAGCGAGGCGACCTTCTGGATGATGTAGGCAGGACTTTCAACAGCATGGCGGAGCAGATAAAATCTCTTGTCGAATCACATCAGGAACTTCTCGGAATCGTTGCTCATGAACTGCGTACACCAATGGCCCGGATGAGGCTGGCGCTTGAGCTGATAAAAGAGGATACCGGTGAAGGGGATCTTTCCAAGATCGACAGAATGGAGAAAGATCTGATTACTCTGGACAGCCTTATCACGGAACTTCTGGATTTCAATAAACTCAGGAGAGAAAGAAAGATCAGTTTTGAACATGTTGTCCTTGAGGAAATCTGCCGGGAAATGATTCAGGCTGAATCCTGGGCCAGGGATGATATAGACATCCAGCTTCGGGGCAGCGGAAACTGCAGGGGAAACTATTCTCTTCTGAGCAGGGCTGTTGGAAATCTGGTGCGTAATGCAGTGACCTACGCCGAATCGAGCGTGATCGTTGACATCTCAAAGGACAATTCCACCGGTGAAGTTCGAATCTCTGTTGCTGACGATGGTACGGGCTACGATTCCAATATTCTCGATAGACTTGGAGAGCCTTTCTCCAAGGGGCACTCAAGTAAAGGAACAGGGCTTGGGCTGGCTATAGCTGGAAGGATAATCTCCCTCCACGGGGGGAAACTACTGTTCGGTTCAAGCAAAGAACTTGGCGGTGCCGAAGCCATCGTAGAAATGGAATCTGATTAAGCATCCCTGCTCCGCAGGGCGGGGTAATCCTCTACTTCTTCGAAGAGAATTGAACTTTGATTCTATCCAGATGACTATGTATGCAAAGAGGCATACACTACAGGATATGTGTATGCCTCTTAATTCAACGATTTTCGACAGTTGCTAGAAAGTTGTCTTGATAGCGCCCCAGGTACTCTGATCAAGAGAGAGTGTACTAGCTTCTATATAGAAGTCGTCAATCGCTTCAGCTTGAGCATATTCTCCTCGGTATACCCATGCGAATGTAACACTTGACTGACCGGCACATTGTGTTGTGACATCGATACCGAATTCCCACCAGAGATCAAAATTGTCGGGGCCAAGTTCAAGCAGTTCTGTAAAATCAACAGATGATCCCGGACTTGGATCAGTGGAGTAGTAGAATCCTGAGTAATTATAATAACCAGGATATTTAGCATAGCGCCAGAAAGTCAGGAGTACGCTGTCATAAGTACTTAAATCATAGGTTTCGGTAACAAGCCAGCTATCGGAATAACTGATACCGTTATCATCATGCCAGGCATAATGGGTCCCTGAATGGGCAGGATCGGGCATGAATAATGAATCTCCTACAGCACAGACAGCCCATTCCGTAGCTCCGGGATCACCTTCCTGCCAGACCTGCCAGCCTGTAGGAAGCACTCCGCTCTCGAAATCCTCATCGGCTATAACGTCGGCAGAAGCAAAAGCAGCTAGACAAACAACTATTGAAACTTGTAACAATTTCATTGTATTTCCTTTCTTATTGAGTTCGAACTAAGGAAGCAATAAACACATCATGAAGCATACTATAAAACTATATCAGCCCGGTCAAGTTCTCATTTGACTCGTCATTAGCACTTTTATGCAAAAGGAACTGCAAACAATAACATCGGAAAATCGGAGTATGCAGAAGGAGAATTTAACAGTGTCGTACAAAAGATCAGGCGGAACGATTATTACACCGTTCCGCCTGACTGTATTATTCTACGTTCTGTGTTCTACTACTTCTTTTTCATCTTCGCGTGCCAGTCGACAAGTATCGGACTTGCGATGAATATGGAGGAGTAGGTTCCCACAACTATTCCGATCATGAGCGTAAGGGCAAAGTTTGCCAGCACGCCTCCCGATATAATGAAGAGTATGAAGGCAGCCATGAATGTTGTAAGGGATGTTACTACCGTTCTGCTCAGAACTTCGT
>QNDS01000415.1 GCA_003644925.1 Candidatus Fermentibacterota bacterium | reverse complement strand
GCTCCTTCTACATTAAGAACGCTGAAAATAGGAAGAGCTCCGTATATCGACGCCGATACTGTCGCGTTTTGTACTGCTGTTCCTGATAAGTCGAAGTAGTCTGTCCCGCCGTCTATCGTGTAATTAAGCCCGTCATTATTCCCAAAATAAGCGATACCCGAGCCGTCTGTGTCATTATTCAGCGTTCCTTCGTACACCGTGAGTCCTGAGAGCGTACTATTATCGTACGCGTCAAAAACTTGAACGTGAGCGTAAGGGTCAGGCACAGGAGCAGAAGATTCTCCATAAGTAAGATTAAATAATTCCATATCGGCAGAGTTTTCCACGATAACACCGAAACCCATACGCGTCGGGTCTGAAGGGTTTGTGCTGTATGTATGATTTATTCCCCAAGCGTCAGGCTCTGCGTCTCCGTGTCCCCACACCTTACATAATAAATTTCCGTTTTCGTATAGAGCTTTTACTTCGACTTTTGTCGGCGAAGCTGAAAAAGTTCCCCCTGCTCCTGTAACCCACGCGATTCTTCCGTTAAGAAATTCTAATACTCCCGTACTTGTTCTTCTTACACAAAAATAACCGCCTAAACCTGTCGGCGTAACATTAGAAGCTTTAATACCCAAACCGCAAAACTCCGCAGAGTTGGTACACGTTAAAACTGCGTGTAGTTCTGTTCCCTCAACATAAGTAACTTCTGTTCCGTTCGGAAGCTTAGCTATTAAAAAGCTGTCGTCAGAAGCAGAAGCGGGTTGTAAATCAATACTGCCCGACCAGCCCGAAATTCCTTCCAAAATATAGTTCGCTGAAGTATCGCTCGAGAAGTCGTCGTACCAATAGTCTGTTCCTGTTATCAAAGTTGCTTCGACGCTTGTCGCTAAGAACAAGAACAATATTCCGAATAATAACAATTTCTTCATATCAACACCATATTAAAAGTCAAAGTAAAAATGTTCACGTCTTGAACAGGATTCGTCGTGTCCTTAACCCGCATATTAACCGTGTCCCCTGTTTCTAAGTAGACGAGACAATTAAGGCTCATACTCCCGAGACTCGTCGAAGTTGTTGTTCTCATAGCTCCACAAGCGTGTTCTTCGAGACCGTTCACAAAAAGGTTATAACGATACTTCCCGCTATTCCCGCCACTAAAACTTATTGAGCCTGTAAGCTGATACATACCGCTATGAACTATCTTCGGCGGGAGAGAGATTCCTTGAGCATAATCGACGTGAAGCCCCGACACGTTCTCATAAACATTAATAGTATTGAGTTCTATCGTTAAGGGGTCTGTTGAGTTATGAAAAGCAGTTTGAGCATAAATTACTTGCTCGGGTATGTCGAGGATTACTGTCGGAGACTTAGCACAAGCAAATAATAAGAGCAGAGCAGGAATTAAGTAAAGAGCGTTCATTATTGTCGCCCCCCGTACGCCGAGAATAATCCGAGAGTAATAATTACTCCTACGAGAACAACAAGATTAAGATTCGTCATTATGAAGAGCTCGACGCCTGAAAGGTGTCCGCTCGAAAGAGCGTTCATACCGACCCAAGTCAATAAATCGGCTATGAAGAAAGCCCACAATAGTATGAACACGGCGAGGTAAAAAATAAAACCTACTATTCCACGCTGTCCCTTACGGCTCAAACGGTTTACTCCTTGTCTCAAGAGGTCTACGACTCTTGAACTTATCGAATCTTTTCTTTCCTGCTTTGAACTTCTTTACACCGACACGAAATTTTTCTTTCTTAGTCAGAGCGTCATAAGAAGCTTGTTTCTTTGCGTCAGCGACGAGTTTTTTCTTCATACCTGCGTCGTACGCGTGAGAAATCTCTTCCGCGTACTTTTCTTTGTATGTATCTCTTGTTGACGTTTTTTTATTGAAAAATCCCACTCATACCACTCCCGAAGAGTCCTTTTCGTCTCTTCGCTTTCTTTAATCCTGTCTTCTCTCCGCTCGTGCTGATTCTGAATTGTCGACGTTCAACAATAATGTTCGGGTCACGCTTCGACGGTCTAAACCGTCCGCGAAGTTCCGAACTCACGTCAGAGAAAAGAGGATTTTGTTTACTATCGCTTACGAGCCTGAAACTTGCTGAAGTAGTCGTCCCGACAATACCCGCTCCTCGACTAGTAGCTTCTTTCAAGCCGAGACCTTCAGCGACGGTCTTAAACTTGCCTTTGCTCCGTACCTGAACAGAAAAGCTCCCGAACAAACCTTTCTTCTCCCCTTCTCCTCGTGGACGAGGAAAGGGTGTTCGAGGAATTAATTCTTCGGGCGGTATTGGTCGCGGTGTTCGCGGTACGGGTGGGACGGGACGAGCGAAGTCGAATAAGCTGTCTGTTGCGAGTCTTTCTCTCGTGTCTGTCCGTACGTCAGGTATGACGTCAGTTCTTGCGTCTGTCCGTACGTCAGGGAAGACGTCGAGACGGGCGTCCGTTCTCGCGTCCGTTCGTGGACGAACTGCTTGTCCTGTGCTGACGCCTGAGCGTGAGCCGAGATTTAATCCTGTGCCGACTGCGGTTATAGGCTTAAAACGTCCTGCTCCTAAATGAACGGTCTGAACAGGGTCTCTCAGAGATTCTCCTGTGAAGAAGTCAGGATAAGCGACGGGACGGTGTACAGCATAAGCGTCCGTATTGGCGTATATACTCTCTGTAACAGCTCCTTTTTGTGTTGTAGTAGTAGAAGGCTCTTGAGTAGTTGTCGCTGTGGTGGCGGTGTTCTGCGTCTCCTGTGGCGTGTCAAAGACGACCTTCTGTTTAAGGACTGTGCCGTCTGCCTGTGGGACTTCGACGTACGACGACGAATCCCCCGCCGAAGTACCCGCAGGAGTGATAGGGACGGGCTTCTGCGTAGAAACCACTT
>QNDS01000414.1 GCA_003644925.1 Candidatus Fermentibacterota bacterium | reverse complement strand
TCCATTTGGCGTGGTGCTTTATGGCATATCCGCTTTTCTGATTGTTGGCGCATTATTTAGTACCACCATTCCTGTTGATTTTACATTGGCGGCAACCGGCCTGCTTGCCTTGCTTATGCTGCGCCTGATGATGGGGGCGCGTGTATGGTATTTACCACTCAGGCTGCTGTCCTATGTCACCATTGTATTTGTGGTCTATCTGCTCAATACCTATCAGCCTGCCCAATTATCGGGCTTTGACCCAATTACCTATATATTCTTTGGGGTGCTGGTGATGGCGATTGCATTGTCTGTTCGTCTTGAAAAATCCAGAGAGTTCAACGTCACGCCAATGGATTATCTGATTGTTCTGGTGGTACTGGGTATTGCCGTGCTTGCCAAGGGTAAGATTGTTGATTCAGGAATGATGGCAATTGCATTGAAGGCGATCATTATGTTCTATGGCTGTGAAGTGATATTAACTAGGATGAAAAGTCGCTGGAATGTATTTACGGTGTCGGTGTTGGCTTCTTTGTTGATTATTAGTGTACGTGGGGTGATGTTGAATTTTGTGTAGATTTCTTTTGGCCACGGAATCCACGGAAGAACTCGGAAAAATAAAATCGGGTCAACATGCGGGGGGGATGCGGCAGCGGGTGTTCCTGCCGCAAGGACCGTAAAATACAGAAACGGAGAGATTTAAGATGCCAACTATACTTGTGTTGTTAGGTTGGCGACTTTTCTTCTATGCAAATGAAGGAAATGAGCCTATTCATGTAGATTGCCGCAAAGGTGATGTTGAATGTAAGTATGGATTGATATAGATGATTTCGATATTCAAGAAGCATATTCATATGGTATGTCTCCAAGAGATAGAAAGCAGATTCGTAAAATTATATTTGAGCATTTTGATTACATATCAGAACAATGGCAGGAATTTCAAAAGAGGCGCTAGATATGGGCAGACATCATAAAATAGAAAAAGTGATAGTTGAAAAAGGTATTCTAAGTCTAAGTGTCGATGGCCGCAGTCTTCAAATAAACTTGGAAGATGTATCTGGTGTATTAGCGAGTGCAAAAAAGGAAGAGCAACAAGAGTTCGAGGTTTCACCGTCTGGTTATGGAATTCACTGGCCGTTGATTGACGAGGATATATCAATTGATGGTTTGCTCGGCATCGAACACAAACCCAATTCAAGTAGAAAAAGCGCCTAATATCAGAAACTAACCGGCAAACTGTTGCGAGCTGTGGAGAAACTGTTTTGTCATTGGCAGGGGCTCCCACTTGGTAGTGGTGATCTTTGTCAGGTGGCAATGCTCTGACATTTTTATCAGACTTTAATGATTTGTACTAATGGAAACGATTAATATGAGTAATAAAACAAAAACAAGGAAGGTTGCGCTGATAACCGGTGTGACCGGACAGGATGGCGCCTATCTTGCGGAGCTGCTGCTGAATAAAGGCTATATCGTACATGGTGTCAAACGCCGGGCATCATCGTTTAATACTGATCGTATTGATCACTTGTACCATGACCAGCATGAAAAGGATGTCCGCTTCTTTCTGCATTACGGTGATCTGACCGATTCAACTAACCTGATCCGGATCATTCAGGATGTTCAGCCTGATGAACTTTATAATCTGGCTGCACAGAGTCATGTGGCGGTTTCATTTGAGACACCCGAGTACACGGCAAACTGTGATGCGTTGGGGACCTTGCGGTTGCTCGAGGCGATAAGGATTCTGGGGCTGGAGAAGAAGACAAAGTTCTACCAGGCATCGACCAGTGAATTGTTCGGCAAGGTGCAGGAGATTCCGCAAAAGGAAACAACGCCTTTCTATCCGCGCAGCCCCTATGCGGTGGCCAAAATGTATTCCTACTGGATTTGTGTGAACTATCGTGAGGCCTACGGTATCTATGCCTGTAACGGGATCTTGTTTAATCATGAATCCCCGGTCCGTGGCGAGACCTTTGTTACCCGCAAGATCACCCGGGCTGTAGCGCGTATAAAACTGGAACTGCAGGACAAACTGTTTCTTGGCAACCTGGATTCAAAACGAGACTTGGGGCATGCCAAGGATTGCGTCAAGATGCAGTTGCTGATGTTGCAGCAGGATGAGCCGGAAGACTTTTGTATCTCAACCGGTGTGCAATATTCGGTGCGGGATTTTGTGGATGCTGCTTGCAAGGAAGTGGGTATCTGCCTGCGCTGGGAGGGTGCGGGGGTTGATGAGAAAGGCATCGATGAGTCAAGCGGCAAGGTGCTGGTAGAGGTTGACCCTCGCTACTTCCGGCCGACCGAGGTGGAAACATTGTTAGGGGACTCAAGCAAGGCTAGGGAAAAACTGGGGTGGACCCCGGAGATTTCACTGGAGGAGATGGTGGCAGAGATGGTCCGGGAGGACCTGAAGATAGCGGAGCGGGATGAGCTGTGCCGGCGAGAAGGGTTCCGGACGTTTGACTATAATGAGTAAATGAAAACAAGAAGGTAATGGCCGCGGAAGAATACGAAAAATAAAAGCTATTAAGTTAAGGGGTTGACTCCAATCGACTGGATTCCCGCTGCCGCGGGAATGACGTAAATGAACTAGTCAGGGTTTACTTGAATCGAGGTAGTGGTTTTGGTGGAGCCAATATTCTCGGTCACGGGTAATAATGTGGCTTGACATACCCTATCGATATAGATAGCGTATTACGTTCTGCCTATCGATGGAGTTGTGTCATGATATCTGTAACAGTTTCACCTAAATATCAGGTGGTTATCCCCAAGGAAGTGCGAGAGTCAATGGGGATCGTTTCTGGCCAGAAAATTCAAATCCTGACTTATCAAAATCGTATTGAATTGATACCTGTCCAACCTATGAAAAAAATGAGGGGTTTC
>QNDS01000413.1 GCA_003644925.1 Candidatus Fermentibacterota bacterium | reverse complement strand
TTCTATCAACAGTTCACGGTTAGATGCGTCATTGCAGATGTTCTCCGCAATATCCTGCAGTTGGTAATCTCGTACGATCTCCTGTTCATCAATCGAAAGCAGGTCGTATTCGATTCTGGTGAGCGTAGTGTTGAGTTCGGATTCAAGGTATGAACCGATCTGTTCGGAAGCGCTCAGGATGGCTTTTGTGTTCAATGAACTGAACTGTGCATGAATAAGAGCTTCGTTGTAGTCATCGTTGACCAGACGGCTCAGGGTTTCTTCTCCTTCAAGTAGGAAGAGCAAATTGGTAACCTGGTATCTGGTTTCGGGGATCGCCCACCGACCTGTAATGATGTAATTCAGCTCTGCGATGAGATCGGCAAGTGATTGTGTGCTTTCCACTTCAGGAAGAGCCTGTATATACTTCTCCACTTTAAGCATCTGTTTCAATACGAGAGGATCCCTGATATCTCCGTTGATAATCACCTGGAATGGCAGCGCGCTGGCGAATCTGTCTTTAAGTAGGTTGGATGTAGTCCTGATCTCCGAATCTTCTGGAAAATACTCCAGCATATTGACTTCAGTCTCCAGGTCAGGAATTCGAATAAGACCGATAATGGTCAGTATACCTGCAACCAGAAGAATCGGAACCTTGCCGCGCAGAACCAGTCCAGCCTCGAACCTGCCAAGCCAGGATTTTGGAACGATTCGTTTCCCTGTTCTTTGTGCGGCAGCACTCACTGGCAGGAGGGAGAAGATTGCAGGTAAAAGGGTCACGGAGAGCAGGGTGGCTACCCCGACACCTATTGCGGTGAAAAGTCCGAAGTCTGCAATGGCAGTCAGCAGAGACCCACCGATTGCAAGAGAGAGAAACCCGATAAGGGTCGTAACACCGGTCAGAAGAATAGGAATGCCCACATCCTTCAACGCGAGTTTTGTGCCCTCAACATTACCGATTTTTCTATTGGTGTCCTCACGATATTTGGCCACGAAGTGAATTCCATAAGCCGAGCCCACCGCAACCAGTACGATCGGAGTAATATTGGAAACCATAGACAGTTCCACTCCGAACCAGCCCATGGCGCCAAGTGTCCATACAGTGGAAATCAATACAACACCCAAAGGTAATGTCACCGCTCGCAGACTTCGGAAACCAAGAAAGAGCACAAACACTACAATGAGTACGACGATCGGGATCAAACGTACAATATCCTCAGTAAGCAAACCGCCGATTTCCTGTACCTGTACAGGGAGACCTCCGTAGTAGACGGAATAACCATTTCTCAATCGTTCTACATTGGATCTGATCCCGGTTACCAGTTCAGCGTCATCGGCATCCGGATGGGTACGAATAGTGATTAAGGTAATTCGACCATCATGTGATATGATCTTGCCCGCATACATTTCTCTTCCAAGCGTATACTCGCGGAGGGCTTCCAACTCCAGATTGTCCGTTGGAATATCATTCTTGTTGATCAGCCGTTTGATTTCTAATCCGTATTCAGTGTCTCTCATATCAAGGATATCAGTCAAGCTTGTGACACTCATTACACCTGAGACAGTATGGCATGATTCTGTAATATCTCGTATCACTGTGAGAGCTTCATGCGTGAAGATATCTTCACCTTCCACCGCCACCATGATAATATTATTCCCACCGTACTGCTCACCTATATGATTAAAGAGCTGGACTGTAGAGTCTTCGGTATCCAGGTAACTGATAAGGTCGCTGTTGATGACAACCCTGGTGAGTCCTATAGCCAGAAAGATCGTAATAAGAGCAACCGATACTATGATTACTATCCGAAACCTGATTACAGATTCTGGAAACCACTTCATGCGTTATCCTTTATCTTGTTTCGAGACCTTGAAGCAGGATGTCCAGCATCGTGCTGACTGTTTCATCCAGATCATCCATCGATTTTCCGATGATCAAACGCAATTCCATGCCCTTCATGATGATGATTATCATTTTAGCTGTAGTGAATACTTCCGTTATCCTGAATACACCGGTATTGATGCCTTCTGAGAGAATATTCTGAATTGAAGTGTTCTCGAAATCGGTGAATGCTTCCCGTTCCTGTTCAATGAAAGCGTATTGCTCCAGATAAGCTTCGGTCAAAGAGGCGTAGTAAATGCTTAGCTGGAATAAGAGACGCATTCGAGTAATGACATAAGCCCGCAGCTTATCCTGAGGTGAAGCGGCCTTCTGGACAGCCATGCTCAGCTTTCCTATCAGAGTCTTTGCCTCCTGTCGAATAACAGATGAAAGGATTTTCTTTTTGTCTCGGAAATAGTAGTAGAGAGAGGATTTGGACATACCTGCTGATTCCGCAATGTCTCTCATGGTTGTTTTTCGCAGTCCATATTTATCAAATGCTTTGATTGCTGCCTGAAGAATTCGCTGTGCTACATCCTTGTTTTTTTCATCCACTTAAATGCCCTTTCCATTCTTCGACCAATTTGGTCAATATATACAAACATTAACAGAAATACGTCAAGAGTCTATAGCTTTAGAATCTTCGAAAACTATAGATTGAGAGTCAGAGCTTTATGTGTGTCAAGCGTCATTTTGTTCTTCCTGTCGGGAATATCAATTATCGCTCTGTCAGCAGGATGCGACAGGTAATGCCTGACAGGGTACTATATTAGCGCTTCACATCAAATTGGCAATCATGTAAACGATAATGAATATTGACGTTGCAATTTGTGTTACTTATGTACCACTAAGTAAGTTTCTTGAAAAAGAGGTAAGATGCAGAAAGCAAAAAGAACACAAGATAAGATACTTGCTGCGGCAGTTGAGTTGCTGGCGAAGAATCATTTCGCAAATGTATCCATGGGCGATATCGCGAAAGCCTGCAATCTGACAAAGCCAACAATCT
>QNDS01000412.1 GCA_003644925.1 Candidatus Fermentibacterota bacterium | reverse complement strand
GCCCTCCATGGCCAATGTCCAGATATGCAAGGATTTGTAGGGATTGTGTAATGGATATGTATAGGATATGTCGACCTAAGTTATTGTGGGGCAACGGTTTCGAATCCCGCCGCCTCCACCACTAATATAGCACTAAATCCCTTATAGAGAGAAACTTAGGGTTCCGCATATATGATGGTTTATGATGCGTGGCACACTATGGCACACATTCAGTTCGAAGAACAGTCTTCCCCACCTTTTCTACAAGTTCAGAAAGCCGTTCATCTCTAGCACGAGCATAGACGTCCATTGTTAGTTGAGGAGTTGAAATTTGTCCATTCTCGGATAAGCTACATATTGCATCCATGAGTGTAGATGTTGATGAGCGTAAGAGAGCTATGGAAGTTGCCCAAAGGACGCTATGAGTGCTGCCGGTAACTCCTATATACAGCTCTGCAGTGGAGTGACAAAAATTGATTGCTGAATCCAATTCCGTCAGTTCTGTCATGGAGGTTTCAGCGAAAAACAATACTGATCATGTGCCATAGGAATAAAATCCAGAGTACAGATCGGATGAATCGGAGAGGAATAAGTAAAAATGGATTACTCGGAGAGGCTCTACAGAGTTATTGAGCAGGTTCAGATTAGCCTGGACGAACACTCATCAACAGGTGATCCCTCGATGGTAACACCGGATAAATGGGACGGGATTCTCTCCGACAGCGGACATCCTGCAAGCGGACACATTCACGCTAAGAAGATGCCCGGTTGCGTAGGAACACTGCATGGGAGACCTTTAAGTGTTGCATTCCGAAGGTGCAGCGAGATGACGCTTGCGGTTTACTGCAGTTCATCCTGCTTGTTCAGGATCGTACGCAACACACTGGGTGCAAGGCTGAACATCCTGCATGGAATGAGAGTAAGGTTTAGAGATCCCGAAATTGACAGAGGATTCGTTGCAAGAGTCTCGGGGTCAAGCAAATTTACTGATTACTTAAGGGGATCTGAGTTATTTTCAGTAATGCATGGACTGATGCCCTTCTACTCGTTGACTGGAAAACCGGGTTCACTTACACTCGCTTGCGATTTCGTCGAGGATGAGATCAACCTGGACCGGGTGACCCGCCGCATGGAGGCTATGGTGGAGTTAGCAGGCGGCCTGGAAAGAACGCTGTCGGAAAGCAGTTCCGGTGCGATAGACTAATAGAGATGATCAGGTCGGGATGACCTGGTTTCCAGGTCAGAGTACATTTCCATCTCCAGGGTAATTGCCGAGTAAACCGTGGCACATATATGGCACACTATGAGTGCAAAGAAGTGTTCTGGATCTGTAATGGAAGTGTACTGGATTTGTCTTTGGCCAGGAATTCGCTCCTTAGCCAATGTCAGGATCTGCAAGGATTTGTAGTATATGTGTAGCGGAAATGTATAGGTCATGTCATTTTAACTAATTGTAAGGCAACGATTTCGAATCCCGCCGCCTCCACCAATTATATAATGACCCTAAGCCCAGATACGACAGGGACTTAGGGTTTATTGTAGACAAGGGTATATCAGCATAGTGCACGTATACGGCACGCTAGGAATCCTTGAGAACAGTGTTACCAATCTTCTCCACCCGGTATATAATCAGCTACACCTGCAGCTTTAAGGTCCTTCGCAGTACGCTTTGCACCGAACGCAGCTCAACAGCAGCATTTATAAATGATAATATCACTGTTTATGGAGAAGTATCCGGAATAGATATCTGTCCATCAGCTCAGGTGCAGGATGCTGAATTACCCAGAATAGACGCGAAATACATTGAATTGGAATAACCTATTTTACAGTATGAAGGGTGGTTGTGGAAGAATATTCAAGCACAGTGCTGTGGAATTAGTCAATCTGCTCTTCTGCATCGGAAACAATATCTTCGATTCGCGATGCGATCCTGATCGCGTCATGTATGGCTGTGTTGATGTATTCGTCTTTGTTCTCGGGCGTTACAAGGCCTGCCTCGATATATGATCCGTATATCCGGCCTGCGGTCTGCACCAGCGTTTTTTCATTTTCTTGAAGATCGAAGTAGTGAGTCTCGGTCTGATGGGCATTGTGCCGGTCCATCATCTTCATCGCTTCGTCAAGAGCGGTATTATCACTCATGGCAGATCCTCTCCTTGGTGTATATGTATCGCTCGAATATGCTTCAGTGCTGCTTCCTGCTGTAGTCGAAAATCATGCTCCTCCAAGCATGTACAAAACAAGCACTGGAAAAGCGAATAACAGTATCAACGAAAATCACTTCAGTTTAATAACAGGAAAGTGGATTTTCCGCAATTCCACAACTTGCTCGCGAAGCAGTACATTCACCCCAGTAAACCTCCGATTCTTGCCTGAAACTGACCAAACCACCCAAGCTCCTCCGCCGTCAAAGAAGAAACTCTCTAATCCCTGCCAAGACCCTATATCGGAATAAACCTCACCCCCCACGCTACTTAGTTCTTCAAAGCAGTGCACACATTTGGCTCGATCTGACCGTGATATCATGTATCCAGGAATCCTTCTGTCTTGCATTTTGCATTCAATCCATTGAGGAAATCCAGAATTGATCTCAGTGAAAGTGCGTTATAAACTCGTTTCAGGCTATTCCCGCTTTTGGAAAGAAATATGCTTTTCTCTAAGTAATGAGAATTGATGCTCATCAAGAGGGGGTAGTTGTGAAAAGTATTGCTGGAATAAGTCTGATGGCAGCGTTACTGCTGCTATCATCAGAAAGTACCGCAGGCACCTTCCTGAAAACATTCAAGTTCACCGAATATGACGGGCATAACTACCTGGTTCATGTTTTGGAGCTGAGCGAGGACACGATTGCCGTTACTTTCGATTACTGGGATATTGCGGAGGACTTCGGGT
>QNDS01000411.1 GCA_003644925.1 Candidatus Fermentibacterota bacterium | reverse complement strand
GTCTCTCATTCGGGATGCCGAATCTAACATATCTTCAAGATTCATATGCGAGGACTGCTATGCAAGAGAAAATAAAAAAAGAAAAATACATAAGGAAGGATGATCCTGAGCTAGATAGTTCAGTAGAGTATATCAATTATTTGATAGACGCCTACACTCAGACATCTGACCTAACATATAGAGATGCACTTCTGGACGCTTTTGATTGCTATTTCAAGAAGTATATAGCTATTATGCACGTCAAGAGCTCTGGTGTTAACTTTAACAATAGTGACACTAAGAATTTCCTGCGACTTTTTATGCGTAAAGAGGACAGGATTACCCAGGAAGCATATCTTTCTGCAGCAGGTTCTTGCTTACATATGATACGAAGAGTGCTGTTAGGGTTTACCGCAGAGGATCCATATCACGAGCTTATAGTTCTATTCTTAGAACAGCTTGAAAGATATAAGCCTATCACCTACAAGAGAGCAGGAGGCGTGCACCGCATATCTTTTGCTCACTTTATTCAGGTTAACATGAGGTTTAGACTCTGTAAGTGGATAATAAAGAACAGCAAAGACGTGATCACTGGAAGAGATTGCCTTGAATATAAGGAACATCTGCACGAAAGCCACGACAGCTATATTCCAGGACCTGAAGATTTTTCAGGAGGACCAATAGGCATTGACCTTAAGGATTGGGTCTGGGGTAACACTTCAACTGCTCCCTTCAAAAACCTAACCGAGATGGAAAGGTACCTCCTATGGTTGAGGTTTGAGTGTGACCCTGACGGCAAGAGACTCTCTACAAGAGAGATGGCCCTTTCAACTGGGTATCACGAAAGAAGTATTATTTATAAGTTGAATAAGATCAAAATAAAACTAAGGAGAAAGTCAATATGAAATGCCCCGAATGTGGTAGCGGAGACATACAACTCTACAAGGTTAAAGACAAGGTAGAGATATATAAGTGCAATACATGTGAAGAAGAGTTTGTGCGCCAAGAGGACATAGATTAATGTGTATTATAAAAGACTGGCTTGATGGTATTTTCTTTCGCCCGAGCCCACAAAAAGAGGAGCCCACAATGGCAGAGTTAAAAGATGCTAACTATTGGGATAACAAATACCCTAAGAACAAGGTTACCTATAAAGCCAGGGGAATATATTCCATGGACGTCAGGAATCTTATATTAAACAAGAGCTGCATACTAGAGAATGTTGCTGTAAACTACCGTGATAAAGGTAACTATGATCAACAGGCACTAGCATTACTTGAGTTTGTTATTTCTCATATGACATATGTGTCTGACGATAAGCTTTATAATCAGCCTGAGTTTTGGCAACACCCCGAGATTACCTTGGCAATGAGTAAGGGTGACTGTGAGGATGGAGCGCTTCTTCTCGCGAGCCTTATGAGAATCACTGGCATTCCTGCCTACAGGGTTAAACTGTGCGCTGGTTGGGTTAAGGCCAACAAGAAGAAAGAGGGTCATGCTTATGTTATCTATCTTGCTGACGATAACGAATGGTACACGTTAGACTGGTGTTACTGGCCCAAGGCTAGTACCTTTAGCTTTCTTAAGAATCCACACAAGGAAAACTCAGACTATTTAGATATATGGTGGACAGCTAATGACTTGTATTCGTGGGCTCAGACTACTACAGAGGTATAATGACTAACTGGATCACTACACCCAAATTAATGCCGGAAAGAATCATAGAGGTTGAGAACTCTAAGAGTGATAGGACTATCGTTGATATATACAAAGAACGATACTCTCAACCCCTCAATCCTCAGCACTATGAAAACATTCAAAGATATATAGATGAGATATTCCTTGAGCTCAAAGAAGGGTCGTCTCTTCTTATCGTCGGCTCAGGGCATCCTGAGAATGCTAAGACTATCAAGGAAAAGTGTCCCAATCTTGGCAAGGTAGGATGTGTCGACCGGATAAAGGAAGCATCAATAGGCTTGATAGACTATGGTATAAATTTCTATCAATTAGACGTGCTTGTCAATGGTCTTCCAATAGACTATGACTATATCTTTTCATCGCATACACTAGAGCACTTCACTAGAAGTGAACTTTTACATAAAGTATTACCAAGAATGAGAGAGGCCGCGCATAGAACAGTCTATGCTGTAGTGCCCTATGAAGAAGCGTGGGCTGAAGAGCCTACCCATAGGTGTAAGTTTTATAGAGGTGACGAATTATTTTGCGCATCGAGGAAGTATAAGATTATACACAAAAATCAAGAACTGGTGCTCAATTTTTAGCGCACCAGCATGAACAAAGGAGTAACAAGTACATGGCACAAGGAAAAGTAAAGTGGTTTAGCAATCAGAAAGCATTTGGTTTTATTACCCCAGACGATGGCAGCAAAGATGTATTCGTACATTTCACAGCTATTCAGGACGAAGGCTATAAGACTCTCGACGAAGGACAGGAAGTATCGTTCGACGTGGAAGAGGGTCAGAAGGGTCCCCAAGCGCAGAACGTAGTTAAGCTATAAATAACTAACTAAAAAAAATAGGGTAGCTCAGCCAGAGATTACGATTCTCCGGTAAGTTACCCTATCTTTTTGTCTAGACGATCTAATTAGTTGCCCCTAGGCCGCCTCGCGTGACGTCCTTACGGGGCATGATTACCCACCAAAAGTCATGAGCCATTGTTGAGTAACCTTTATCACAGGACTTACTACACCTAATCTAGGCAACGCCCGTGACGATTACAAAAGACCGGTTCATTTGAGCTATGAGCGCTTTGCGCAGCATAAGCTTAACCGGTATGTTGTAGCTTGGTAAAACACTTAACACAATACTTTACTTGATACTTACAATCATCTAAAGCGTCATGAGCTTTGCGATCTTTTTCAACTTCTCTTTGCTCAGAATTCTTATAGTCTATCTT
>QNDS01000410.1 GCA_003644925.1 Candidatus Fermentibacterota bacterium | reverse complement strand
TTGTGCTCTGCAGGAACGGTTCGTACCATATCCACTTCTTTTAACGGCTGCAGTGGGCATAGTTTGCACCATTCAATACTCTTTGGACAGGACACCTTAACTCTTTTTGGAACTGCGAAAGGCATCATATCCATGCTAGTGATAATGCAATCCGCCTGAACCCTCATTCCAATATTGTCAGCCTTTACTACTGAGTCCAGAGAAGAAAACACCACTGGAGTTATTTCATTGATCTCGTCCTCTGGTGTCTTTGGAAGAATAAACTCTTCTGTCTCTTCTAGTACAGAGAGTAAATCTCCTTTGAAGTCATCAATTCCTCCCTTGGGGAATTTGTTTTCATCAAGGGGTAGCTTTACTATTCCGGTCCATTCAGTATAAGCAGCAATCTGTCTCGCTATATTAAAGGCTGCTACCTTCCCTGACTCGTCTATGTCATAAGCTATCCAGACTTTCTTATTCAGAAAAGAATCTGTTAAGTCTGAGTTCCAACGGTGTTCACCGCCAGTAGCTGATATCGCACCAACCCCGTGTTGACTAAGTCTTGCTGCAGCGGATATAGCCTTGACTTCTCCCGAGCAAATGACGATACTATCGAAGGATATTTGACTGATAGGGTATAAACGTAAGACCTTACCGCATCCTTTCTCGTCGCGGAATTTCTTATCAGATGGTGCACCGGGAATATACTTTCTGATATTAACGACGAATCCGTCTTCATCGTATATTGGAATAGTAATTCGCTTGCGGTCATAGCCCAGCTTGTGTGCTTTGATTTCTTTAGGTCCGACACCACGTTTCTCCAATTCTAATAATAGTTCAGAGTGAACCCATATACTTTTGTGGGCTTTCTCTACTCTTTGTGGATTGATTGACTTTGCTGTAGTAATTCCATACCGCTTCTTTAAGTCCCAATCGACCTCTGCTCGTAGTTTATCTTCGGCCTTGGCAAGGAACGATATGAAATCGCCCGACCAGCTGCAGGATTTGCAGTGACAAATCTTCTTCTCTGTGTTAATATAACATGACGGTGTAGAATCGGGATGGAATTGACATAGTGTTTTTATCTCTGCCTCTGCTGCAGGTTGATACTCGATGTTTAATCGTTCGAGTTCTGCGGTAACCGAAATATAGTCCATCAAACATATCCTTTATTTCTCCTAGGATTGTTAGTTTGTTATATCATAACTCAGTGAGAGTAGCAGGGCTTGCACCCGCAGAGTTCGGTAACATTACCGGTGCTTAGAGTTTCGGAGTCAATAAACAACAACCTCTTGTCTTTGCATACTCTCAAAAAAGGTGGACTCCCAAAAGTCTACCCATTTCTCCACCCATCGTGTATCCCGACACTAGGATGTTAACTCGCCCACTTTCTGGTTAAGGTTACTCTTTATGTAAATACAAACGAAGGGAGTCCACCACGAATCAACTACGCTTCGATCGCTTCACCGTCCACCAATTCTTCAACAGAATAACGAACGTCCAGGTCCAAAGCTTTCGCCCGTTCATTCCGATCCGCAGCATTATCTTCTGCAGCGGTTTTGTCCGAGTGTCCACTAACTGCGAACTTGGACAAGGAGTTAACCACGAAGTGTGTGGAAACTTCCTTCTTCACAACGGTCAAAGACTTCTTGTCAAACTTAAACTTCATCACGCTTTCTCCTAACAAATAGAAACAGAAACAACTCTACATTTCAGGCGTCTAGTCTTCTTCCCCCATTTATATCAGTTATAATTCTTACACCTGGAATAAATGCAAGAGCTTCGGCGACTGCGTAGCTTTCATTACCATTTTTTTGTTGAGTTGTTACTTGAACAAGGCAACCATTCGGAACTTGCATTGCTTTAGTACTTTTCATCCAGCCTTCTGACTGACTAGAAGCTTTGCAAAGCAACTGAAATAAGTCACCGTTTCCAATAACTTTTACGTCCGGTACATTCTTTTTCGTACTTGATATATCTGAATTATGTAGCGTTTTCATTACTCTCTCTTCCAACTAATGTGACAGATAAACAGAAACAAACACAACTCTACATTTCCGGAGTTTCCGGCGACGTACCATCTCCTGCAGCATCGGACTCGTAACTAGCCTGCAGGCGATTCTCTTCACTGAGTTTCTTAAACTCTTTGTGAAGCTCATTGGTTTTCAGGAATTCTTCCTCCGTCAACCAAGGTGCATTGTCCGTAGGATTGGAAATTGAGAATACATAATTCTCTTCCCCACCTTGGACTAACTTCGTGCTGCAGCATTTGAATACGCAGGCTGGCATCGGACCTTGCCGCATTTTAACAAGAGAAGCAAAGTTCTTTCCCTGTTTGAAAGAACCACTGCGGAAAGTCATTACAATTGGCAGGCCGCCAAGAGTTTCACTTTCGTGAATAACAACGATAAAGTTAATGTGCTCATAGTAGCAGCACATATACTTATCATTGTTCTGCTTATCTGCGGGAGCCTCTGGACAAATCATCATGCGATCATTAAAATTCCTCGCACGCTTCGCAATCTCCCCATTCGGATCGGTGGAACGCTCCCGAATGAAAGGCAGACTTGCTTTCAAAGTATACGGGTTCGTAATAACGAACTCAGTATACTGGAAGATCGGAGTAATATGGAACTCCTGTCCAGGTCGGAACAATTCAATGTTCTGTGGGACGGCCATAATTGTCCCATTCTCGTATTGATCGAAAGGTGCGGACGCCTGCTTCTGTACAATTTTCAGAAACGGTGGAGTTACGTACTGAGCTAGGTTATCTGTTCCCCAATCTTTTTTGTCGATCTCATTCAGATAATCAGGTTTCATCAATTCGCCACCTTGTTGAGTTTGCATTTCGTTAGACATTTCAGCTTTCTTTTGTTGGAAATTCAATTGTTTGTTTGTTTTCTTTCAAGTGTTTCCACTTCTGT
>QNDS01000409.1 GCA_003644925.1 Candidatus Fermentibacterota bacterium | reverse complement strand
TGTTTCGTGCAATTTATATTGCTCAATAAGCTTCTTTTTATCTTCCACAGTTAAAACCACTTTTTGCCTCCTATTAATAAGTTTTAATTAAACACACAGCAGTAATTATATCTGTTAATATCTTTTTTGAATTTAAGCACTGTAACGAGATTGTTCTTTGTATCAACAATCTTGATAAAATTTTTTAAATTGTCTGTATTCCGTGGCATAAACTCTTTTGTTGTTAATATGGCGCCACGCTTTATTTTTTTTGTCAGAAATTCATCAGCTATATATTCGGGCATGTCGCGCAAAGCATCTGTCATGGATATTATTCTATCATTTATTGCCCCGGTTGAAACCAGTAGTTCCAGTTCTGATAAGGGTACAGCTTCATTAATTGTAAATCCACTGCTTTCAATTCTTCTAAGTTTTTTAAGATGTCCACCGCAGCCAAGTTCCTTACCTATATCTGAACATAGAGTCCTGATATAGGTGCCTGAAGAACAGCATACCTCAAAACTTATAAAAGGCATATTTATCTTAACTATTTTGTTATACGATATAAAAACAGGTCTCGAAGGTTTTCTGACAGCTTTGCCTTTTCTCGCGAGTTTGTATAACGGGATACCCTTGTGCTTTAATGCTGAAAAAGCCGGTGGAACCTGTTCTATAGTTCCTTTAAATTGTCTAAATATAGCTCGAATAGTTTTTTCAGTAAAATTCAGTTCATCACTTGTAGAAATAATTTTTCCGGCCGCATCCTGAGTGTCTGTTTCCACTCCCAGGTGCAGTACAGCTTCATATTTTTTGCTGCCGGTTAAAAAAAACCTGGCTAATTTTGTTGCTTTATTAATACAGCAAAGCAGGATACCTGTTGCTTCCGGATCAAGAGTTCCTGTATGTCCGACTTTTCCGGCCCCGAATAGTTTTTTTATAATGGCCACAACTTTTGCTGAAGTTATATTAGCGGGCTTGTCAACAACTATAACTCCATTTAGTTCATTGTTCATAGATATAAAAAAGGTTCACAGTTCAAAGTCCAACAGAAATGTTTAATAGCTGTGTTTTTATATTAGATAGTGTTGACTCAATACTGAATCCTGCGGCTCTGTTATGCCCGCCGCCGCCGAACGAACCGGCTATTACAGCCACATCAACCGTTCCGTCAGAGCGGAGGCTAACATGGTAATTCTCAGGCTTTTCCGATATTTCTTTTTCATTTGATAATTCATGTATAAGTGCGGCAACTTTAACATTTTCTATGCTTTTTGCATAATTGATAAGACCGTCTATGTCCTCAGGCAGCGTTCCGGTTTCATCAAGCATGCCTTTTGTTAATATCATCATGGACATTTTGCCGTTATCTGAGATTTCGATAGATTCAAGTGCCATATTCAGGAGTTTTATTCGCCCAAGAGAGTATCTGCCATAAACATGCAGGGCAACATCATATGGATCAGCTCCGGCTTCAACCATTTTTTCACAGATCGCAAAAGCAGATTTATTTGTATTTGAAAAACGGAACGACCCTGTATCAGTCAAAATACCTGTATATATTGAGGTGGCAATTGCACTGTTACTAATGGGGAGAGCCATTTCTATTAACAGGTTGTATATTATCTCTGCTGTGGCGCATGCAGATGTATCTATAAGATTAAGATTGCCGAATCCGGTATTGGTTATATGGTGATCAATGTTTATTATTACTGGTATCTTGCTGATAATCGAAGAAATTTTGCCGATACGCTGGAAATCTGCGCAGTCAAGAATAATGGCGGTATCATAAGTATTTGTTTCCTTAATTTGACGGACAATTTTTTCAACTGACGGTAGAAAACGATATGCAGATGGAATAGGGCTTTCGTTATAAAGAGTTATATTTTTGTTCAGTGTATCGAGAGCAAGTCCCATAGCAATCAACGAGCCTATAGCATCTCCGTCAGGATTTGTGTGAGAAGCAATTATAATATGGTTGCTATTTTTCAGGCGGTTTATAATCTTTTTCATTATCTGTTTTTGTAGTTTTGAGCAATTTATCGATGCGTGAAGCATAGTCAAAGGATTCGTCATATAAAAATTCGATATCAGGCATATAGCGCAAACCAAGATGTTGAGATAGAACTCGTTTCACATATCCATGAGCGCTTTTAAAGCCTTCTATTGCTCTCTCCGTGTTTTTCGGAGCAGAGGTAGTAAAATATATACGGGCTTTTCTTAAATCATTCGACAACTTGACATCAGTAATTGTAACCATCTCAAGGCGAGGGTCTTTAATATCTTTTTGCAATAAATCCGACAGAACTTTTTGTATATGGCCACCAACTCTGTCAGAACGAGGAAATGATTTCATAAATTAATAATTTCCATTTCAGTATCAATAATCTCAGCCAGGCCTGTCCTATCAGCAAGATTAAAAATTTTATCGATACGGGAATTTATCATCATCTGATTATTACCCACTATTGCAAAGCCTATTTCCGCTTTTTGGTGAATGTCATTTGAGCCCACTTCTGCGACCGATACAATAAAATTGTTGCGTATCCTGGCGATAATGGATTTTACAATCTTTCTTTTACTTTTTAATGAGCGGCAGTCATGCAGCCTGAATGTGATAATTCCGATACCGACAACCATTTTTTCGCTTTATTAACTCCTGACCCCCTGAACCAGGGCTACGTCATTTTCATAAACAAGCTGGTGAAATAGTAAATTTTCTTTCTTGCTTGATTTGTTTTTTATAAATTCGAAATTCGAAGCACGAAATTCGAAACAAATACGAATGTTCCAAATCCTAAATTCAAAACAAATGATATTTTCGAAGACCTTGATAAATATTGCGTAACTGTCTGTAAAGTTTTGGTCATTTGATATTCGAATTTCGATATTGTTTTGGCCATTTTTATAAGATCAGGCGATATTCGGATTTCTAATTTA
>QNDS01000408.1 GCA_003644925.1 Candidatus Fermentibacterota bacterium | reverse complement strand
TGCGGGAGCGCATCTGCAAAGGGCTTGAAGTCCTTGGTGCATCCATCGATCCTGAAGTCAACGATTTCAAGGGTCTGCAACGGGATATCAGCGCGAAGGGGAGCAGGGTTAAAGTATTTGTGATTCCAACGAACGAAGAACTGATGATAGCAAGGGAAACCAACAGATTATCCGAAGGGAAATAACGTATGTCATTTAAAAATCTGACTTTACTGGTAGCTGTCCTGATCGTAAGTGTTTCTGCCTGCGGCGACGCCGCCGAAACCGCTGAAACAGATCCAGTTACAGATGAAACCGATGTAATAGTTGAAGATACACCAGTCATCGAAGGGCCCCAGATGGTTTATGCCAGCCACATTCTCATTCCGTACCAGGGTTGCCAGCAGGCTCCCGCTGAAGCTTTATCCATGGATGATGCAAGGGCACTTCTTACCTCAATAGCTGATAGTATCTCGGCTGGTGAGGTAACGTTCGGGGAAGCCGCTGCCAGGAATTCCTCCTGTCCTTCATCTGCACAGGGAGGTTCTCTCGGCGGTTTTGCCAGAGGTCAGATGGTTCCCGAATTCGATGAAGTCGCATTCAATCTTGAACCCGGAGAAGTTTCGGAAGTATTTGCAACAGCCTACGGGTTCCACATCATCCTAAGACAGGAAACGATCCAGGCCAGCCACATCCTTCTCGCGTACCAGGGCGCGCAGCGAAGTGCCGCTACAAGGACTTCCGAAGAAGCTCTCGAGATCATTGAGGGTCTTCAGGAAAGCATTTCCGATGGTTCTCTCACTTTCGCTGATGCGGCTGCAGGGAATTCCGACTGCCCTTCTGCAAGTGCCGGGGGAGACCTTGGTCCCTTCCCGCGCGGAGTAATGGCGACAGCCTTCGAGGAAGCAGCATTCGCACTTGAGCCCGGAGACATCTCGGGTGTTGTGGAAACACCCTTCGGCTATCACCTCATAATGAGGACCGAATAAGAAACAGGTTAACCGGGTAAACCCGGAAAGAGATGATACAGTTACTGCTCATTCTTCTGAGTCAGCCCTGTTTCTCATCTGTTATTCCGAGTGACGGGGCACAAACTGTTATTTATGCAGGGGAAACCGCCACAGGGTACCTTGCCCTTGGAAGTCTGTTTCCCTCCTGGGGCGGTTCTGCTCATCTGGTCGTTTATACTCTGAATGAGACCGGAACGGTTATTTCATCCGGAAGTGCCTCTTTCAACGGAGAACCCGTCTGCGCGGCGCGGTTGCCGGAGGGTGCAGCGGTTGTCTGTGTTGACAATGAAAATGGGATTTCCAGGTTATCTTATATCGATGAATCAGGAACGGAGCAATGGGTTACGGATTTCGCTGGAGGGTTTGAAGCTAACGCTTCTGTCAGTCCTTCCGGGACGGATATTCTTCTGGCCGGAAACGATGCGCTGACTCCGCTTATCCCGAGAGTATCTCTCCTGAACTCACAAGGGGATGTACAGTGGAACTGTGATTACACTGAAAACATCTTTGAAGTGAGGGATGTCTGCAGCTATAACGATCAGATATTCGTCCTTGGATGTTCCCAGCAGCCGGGATGGCGGAGTGATATAGAGCTGATGGTAACTGACGGTAACGGCGGCAACCCTCAGTACTTTTCACTGCCCTGTGTTGATGGACGGTATTCTCCGGAAGCGATTCAGGTGGACGCCGGAGGAATCTTCCTTCTTGTCAATACCATGACCGGGAGCAATGGAATGGTTTACGATGGACAGCTGATCAAGCTTAACTTCTCAATGGAAATCCAGTGGACAGGTACGGTTAACGGATCCGGCTGGACCCGCGGAGTGGAGATGATCTCTCTTGCGGATGGAGGATTCGCTCTCTGCGGCTGGACAAATTCGCTGCCTTTCAGCGAATCAGATCGATCAGACCTCATGCTCTGCAGATTCAATGAAAACGGTGAGCTTCTCTGGAACGTCACCCATGGAACCCCCTCAACGGATTACGGACTCAGCTTGACCGGGGTGTCAGATGGAGGATTTGCAGTGTCCGGCTGCGTTACCGAGGATCTGTATCAGGGGTGGGTACTCAAGACAGATTCTCTCGGGAGCATTCAGCCGCAGGGAATCGAGTATACAGAGGATGCCGGTTTTTCTGTTCATCAGCTGTCCAACCCGATATCGGACGGAAATATGAGCTTCAGAGTGAACACTTCGGTAAGCAGGCAGCTCGAGATATGCATCTACGATATGGCGGGAAGAAGAGTCACCATGCTGAATACTTCAGCTGCTCCAGGAGAAAGTACCATCAATCAGGTACTGACACTGCCCTGCGGGATTTATACAGTGCGGATCTCGGATGGAATATCTGAATTGATGTTCCGTTCCGTTGTTCTAGGAGGTTCGCGATGATAGTAATCATGTTCATTCTCGGACTTCTATCTGATCCGTCTATCTTCTTCGTTGGCAACAGCTACACGATGTCCGGCGGAGGAATCTTCAATCATGTAAAAGAGATATACGACTCTGTTGAATCCGATACACTCTGCGTCGGATATCATGCACCTGGAGGGGCGTCCTTTGAGGTTCACTGGAACAATCCAACCCTCAGAGAAGAACTCGAATCCGGCGGATGGGATACGGTGGTATTCCAGGAGCAGAGCTGCATGCCGGTGATTCGTCCGGATCTTACTTACACCTACGGAGACAGCCTTTCATGGCTGGTTACTGCGCATGGAGGTCAACCGGTATTCTTTATGACCTGGGCAAGGAAGAAGGACCCTCTCATGCTCGAAGGACTCCGCCTTGGATACTCAAGAATGGGTTTTACTCACTCTTCACCTGTCGCTCCGTGTGGCGTTGCATTTGATCTGTTGCGGCAGCATCATCCTGAAATAGATCCTTACTCTTCCGACGGTGCTCATCCTTCGGTTTATGGTACGTATATAGCT
>QNDS01000407.1 GCA_003644925.1 Candidatus Fermentibacterota bacterium | reverse complement strand
GGACGGGAAGAGTAGGGTTAAAGATGATCTTATAACGTTCCTTGATGGGAAAGGGCGTGTAATAAAGACTATTCAGGTGAATAAGGTTGATGGAAAGATTGTACTGTACGATGCGAGTAAACCGGGAAAACCTTATTACCTCTACAACCCTGTTCAAAGTAGGGTTGAGATTAACACTTTTATCAGCAAGGTTGTTTACCTCAGCACTCCCGTTCAGCCTGAAGCAACGTTACAGACACCTGTAGCTGTTACCCATATGCTGGAGTGTCCGATTAAGAAGCGCTATGAGGAGTAAGGTATGAAAACCTACGTGGGGGATATAGGGACGGAGATCATCCTGGAATGCGGGATGGACATTAGTGATGGTACCGGCTATGATATTGCCTACAAGAAGCCGGATGGTGCTGAGGGAGTCTGGAACGGTGCTCTGGAGGGAACCACACAGGTAAAGTACACTACCGTAGAGGGTGACCTTGACCAGGCTGGTGATTATCGGTTGCAGCCCCTCTTAACACTAACAGGGTGGGTTGGGCGAGGGGAAACGGCTATCTTCCCTGTTTTCCGACACTGGGAGTGAACTATGCCTGATGTGGAGAAGAGACTCGAGAACATTGAAGAGAAAATAGACACCTTAACGAAGGCAGTTTCTGCTATGGCCGTTCAAGATGAAAAACTTATGCACCTAACCCAACAGGTTTCTGCGTTGTGGAACAAGTACGACCGGCTCATGGATAGTGATGGGATAATCGCTAAGCTGCGGGATCACCAGGCTAGTTGCCCGAAGGACCAACTTAAGTGGATGTGGGTGGTGCTGATTCCGCTCAGTCTCTCGTTGTTTGGCATAGGGATAGCAATGATTGAACTCTACATTAAACTAAAGCCAGCTGTAGAAGCGCTTAACGGTTAAGGAGCAGCTTATGCATTGGTCAACAGAAAGTTTGCGAAAACTAGATAGGCTCCATCCTGCACTCGTTGGGGTGCTTGAACGAGCGTTAGGTTACAATCTGATGGACATGACAATCATAGAGACTGTCCGCAGTAAGGAGAAGCAGGACGAGTACTACCGCACCGGCAAATCACGGGTGAGGTGGCCCTATGGCAAACATAACGTCACGGCCACCAAACCCCTGAGCCGGGCGGTAGACGTAGCGCCCTACATTGCAGGGAAAGGCTTGAGCTGGGACTCCCGACACTGTCTCTTTATGGCAGGTATGATCTTGGCGGCTGCTAAGGAGGAGGGGGTGCCTGTGCGATGGGGCGGCAACTGGGATATGGATGGCGAGCCAGTCACAGATCAGGACTTTCAGGACCTGGTACATTTCGAGCTACGGGAGGTGTAACTATGGCGTTTGATCCTCTTACAGCAGCGCTTTCTTTCGGTGAGACGGTCATTGACAAGATGTTCCCAGACCCGGCTGAACGGGACCGCGCCAAGCTGGAGATGCTCAAGCTCCAGAAGGAGGGACAGTTCCGTGAGCTGGAGCTCCAGATGTCAGCGATCATAGCAGAGGCCAAGAGTGCTGATCCGTGGACCAGCCGAGCACGTCCCTCATTCCTCTACGTTATGTACGTACTGATTCTGGCCGCTATCCCTATGGGTATCATTTCTGCCTTCAACCCAGAGGTAGCAGTCCGTATCGGAGCTGGGCTCAAGGCGTGGCTGGACGCTGTTCCCGAGAACCTATGGACAATCTTTGGTCTCGGCTACACTGGTTACACGGTGGCCCGTTCAGCTTGGGATAAAAAGCCGCTGAAATAGTTTACTGGGTTTGTTCGAAAATCGAACAGATGGAGGGATTATGGGAAAGACTAAGGAGATTCTCAAAAGACTGGAGGGGATTGAGAACTATTTGCGAGAGCTTCAGCGGGAAGCGCTGTTGTGGCGAGAGATCGCGCTACAGTCCCAGGAAGAGAAGCGTCAGCTGCTGGATAGGCTTATGGCGAGGGATCTTCGGGATCTGAAGGAGAATACAGCCCATGAGCAGGTGGAAGTGGCTGCTCCGAAGGTGGAGGTTCCTCCGGAGTATGACCTTGACAATCTCGGAACGGTGGTGACCTGATGAGACTGAATACTGGACGCGCGGCAGACTACCTGAGGCAGAAGATTGCCAGGGGTGAGGATAAGGATAAGGTGCTGTGGGCGTTGCTGAAGAAAGAGCACGATCTGGGGATTGAGCTGCGGCGTCCATACGAGAGGATGTGGTTGCTGAGTATGGCGTACATCGCCTCGAAGCAGTACACTTTCTTCAATGCGACAACACATCAGCTGATGGACTTGCTGAGACGGCCGGGTGAGCGGAGGGTGGTGGACAATCAGCTACTGCCGAAGTGGAAGAGGCAGATTGCGGATCTTATCAAGAATGACCCTGAAATGAGTGTTGTGCCGAACACTACGGAAGAGGAGGATCTCCAGGCCGCGAAGATCGGAGATAAGGTTTTGAAGTACTGGTGGAGAAATGGTCATATGAAGAAGACCATCCGCCTGCTAGCGGTTTGGCTTTACACTACGGGAAACGCGTTTCTGGAGGATGTGTGGGATCTCTCGAGCGGGCCCTACCAGATGAATAAGGAGACTGGAGTGCTGGAGTATGAAGGGGATGTGCGGTGCGTGCTCTGGTCTCCGTTTGAGGTGGTTGTGCCAGCTATGGGGTTGTTCAATGGAGAGCTGAATGATCTGCCCTGGGTGGAAACGTACACCTGGAAGACCCTGGCCTGGATGGAGGAGTTCTTCGGGGTAGGGAAGGTGAAAGATGTGAAGCCGGAAGTTAGGCCGGCGAATGATACTACCCTCTCTACACTGTTTGGAGGGGCGAGCTCGAAGGATAGTGAGCTTACTCGTGGAGCGATGTTACATGAGTTTAAGATTCAGCCCTGCCCGGAATTCAAGAAGGGCCTGCACTGCTACGCTGCGAATGGGGTTATCCTG
>QNDS01000406.1 GCA_003644925.1 Candidatus Fermentibacterota bacterium | reverse complement strand
TCTTCCATCGTAAGCGCCCAGAAATCTGTCTGATTGAACGATCCGGTCAGAAAAACAGTGTTTCTCATCTTCTCAAGTAGAGGAGAGATGGAAGATGAAGCAGTTATGGAGATCAGCAGGCAAAGGTACAGCATATTTATTCCTTCAACAGAGACGTCAGGGTTCAAGGGAACGGCTGCGGAGTAAAGATCCATCGACAGCAGCATCGGTTCCAACCACGATAACAATTCCCGAATGACTTGGGGCAACAGAAGATATAATATCCCCTCCAGGCTGGACAGGCACGGAGGAATGTGATGACAGCCATGAGGAAAGAGAATCTGAGACAATATACGCCTGCTCCTCCAGACCTTCAGGATATAGAACCAGAGTTACATCTGGAGCTCCAGCATCTTCAATCGTCAGAGGAGGAGTACCAGTAGTTATGATCAGTACTTCAAGCTGAGATACAGTGGAAATAACGGATGGAATACCCACAACAGCAACCGATGGAAAATACACGGGTATACCAATGTCATCCTCAACAGGAATTTCACTTATACCGGTTAATTCGTATTCTATCTTCCTTACTGCGAGCTGAGCATCACTGTTCAGGTGCGAGTCTGGGAAACGGTATATCAGTGTATTGAAAGTTTCCTTTGAATGCGACAGGCTTCCTCTGAAATACTGCTGGCATGCTCTAGTGAAAATGGACAGGTCATCTTCCCCGGCTGAATAACCAGCACTATCAAAGCCCTTATTTCCACCGCCACAGGCGAGAACAAATATCATAACTGACAGTGCGGAATATATAATTTTACTGTTCATCGCTATTCTCTTTCTCTTGCTCTTTCTCATTCTCTCCCTCAAGTTCCTCCTGTGTAATCAGCACAGCCCTGGCTTTGCTGCCCTGAAATGGTCCGACTACACCAGCCTGTTCAAGCATATCAATAAGGCTGGCAGCTCTTGAATACCCAACTCTCAATCTTCTCTGAATAATAGATACCGATCCCTGTTGAGTATAAACAACAACCTGTTTTGCCTTCCCGAACAGTGGGTCGTCTATCTTTACTACGCATGGATCACCAATGTTCCAGCCGTCATTTTTAGGAAACTCAAATTCGAAGGGCATCTCCGGCTGATCTCGAAGATGCTCGACTATTGTTCTTGTTTCCTCAGTTGATATGAAAGAGCCGTGAACCCTGATCGGTTCCGGTGAAGTGGTCGGGAGGTAGAGCATATCTCCTTTGCCAAGAAGTTTTTCAGCACCGTTCATATCAAGGATAGTACGTGAATCGGTTTTTGACTGGACATTGAACGCTATTCTGGAAGGGAAATTAGCCTTGATTACTCCTGTTATTACATCGACTGACGGGCGCTGTGTAGCAAGAACCATGTGGATCCCAACAGCCCTTGCCATGTTAGCCAGTCTTGAAATTGCAGGCTCTATCTCCCTTGCACAGGTAAGCATAAGATCCGCAAGCTCATCAATGAATACTACGATATAGGGCAGTCTCTCATCCTCCGACTCCTGAGAAAGCCTGGAATTAAACTCATCGATTGAGCGTACTCCTATTCTGGAGAGTCTCTTGTAACGGTTCTGCATTTCAGATACAAGAGCATCAAGAAGTGCGGTTGCTTTTTCCGTTTCAATAACCACAGGAGCCCACATGTGTGGAATACCTTCGTAAATAGAGAGTTCCAGCATCTTGGGGTCTATCATTGCCAATCGAACTTCGGATGGAGTCTTTGTCAACAGCAGAGAGGCGATTATTGAATGCATGCAGACACTCTTTCCCGATCCGGTAGCTCCCGCTATAAGCAGATGGGGCATAGTTGTGATATCGGTAACGTAAGGTCTCCCCTCTATCATTTTGCCAAGTGCGATGGGAAGTTTCTCGGTATCTACAGCCTTCATCACCTCCATCAGATATACGGTTTCGGGGGTAGGGTTAGGTACTTCAATTCCAACCGCACCCTTGCCTGGAATGGGGGCAAGGATTCGAATTCTCCTGGCCTTAAGGGCAAGTGCAAGATCATCAGAGAGGGAAACAAATTTATTAACTTTGATACCCGGACCAGGTTCGACTTCGAATCTTGTTATGACAGGACCCGGGTAAGAGCCGGATACTTTGCAGTCTATGCCAAAATCTTCCAGCTTCTCTAAAAGCAGATCTGACAGATCATCAAGCTTCCCATCCGTCATCCTTACGCGTGCATTCTCATCAGGATAGTCAAGGCAGGATAATGGTGGACGAATGTATCCATCGCTATCACCTGAATCGGCGCCTGCAGAGGCTTTCTGCACGACTGGCAGAATTTCCGGGCTGACCTTCTTTCTAACTCTTTTTGATCTCTTTGGCTTTTCATGTTCTACAGTTTCGACATCTCTATCGGTCTTAACATTCTCTCGCGATTCAAAAGGTATCCGGGGAACTGGTTTCTCCGCCTCATTCCTGGACCATGCGTTTGATTCTTCAGTATCGGATATCTGTCTTTTATTTGTCTTCTCTTTCTTCCTGCTACCGCTTCTTACACCTGTCAATTTCGAAAATCTGTCGGCGATTGACTGAAAATCATCGCTTATATCCCAGCCAGTAAAAGCTATAAGTGAAGCTACAAATGCCGTAAATAGAATCAGGAATGTTATGACGGCTCCGGTGATGGGAAGTAGAATATCTCCAAGAGTTCCCGCAATACTGCCACCTGGAGCGTTGTGAAATCCAAAGCTCCTTCTGCTGATTACAAAATCAAGCAAGGCAGTAAAGAAATATCCGGTGACAGCTATACCCGACAGAATTCTGAATCCGGTTCTCCTGAATTTGAAATCAAGGAGCCACGCTCCAGTTTGAAAAAGAAACAGTGGTAAAAGAATGGAAAGATATCCCAGTTTTCCATAAAGGAACCGGCGTATTTCACCTGCGGCTCCGGGCGCTGGCACAGCAAGAACTGCAAT
>QNDS01000405.1 GCA_003644925.1 Candidatus Fermentibacterota bacterium | reverse complement strand
TATGGAGGTGTAGAAGGAAAGCAACGCTGGAGTCTTGAGGTTATTCACGAGAACCTATTAGATTTCCAGGATGAACCATTTGCCAGTGGTTTTTCACGTAGCGTTGATGTTTGGAATGTTAACATGAATGTTAACACTGCACCTATAGAGCCGCCTGTTGCTGAGCCAGATAGGTATAGCACAGAGGCTAATGCTGAGACCTATGTTCAAATTCTTTACAGCCGCCCGTATCCATATACTGATTTTTTCAAAGCTGATGGCAATAATTTTATTGTTAAGCTGAGAGGCGTTGTTTACTCCAACATTCCATACCCAGACTTAAATTTATACAAGGGTGAGCATCGAGATCAATCCCCAACATGGTTTGGTAATCTTGTAGAATATCGCAATGTATATTTTGCATTGAAAGCCACGGCTGTCGATATATTAGATAATCCGGTTCCGTTTGTTGTGGGGATCAATGCTGTAGAAAGTGCTGGTGTAAATGTTCAAGTTGTAACTCCAGAAGCATTTAACGGGGAACCAGAACCACCTGACCATGAACCTACTTTTTATGGTTTTTCAAATAGAGGTAGCAAAGCACAAGCTGGATTTATCAGTATTGTTGTTACATTTGAAACTGCTGATCAGTATGACTTAAGAGTAGAGCGTTGGACTTCTGATGCTGATGATAATAGAGTTGTAGATGCTTGTACTTGGCGTAAAATAATTAGTCGCGGTATTAGTATTAATGGTGATCCATATACATTATTGAATTTGAAAAAGCAGCATACTTTAATGGAATTAAGGTTTGAGGCTAGTGATAATATTCAAGGCAATGTTCAACAGATTTCAGCTTTGTGTCATTCTAAATTGCGGTGGTGGTGGGCTGGAGGTCCTGGTTGGGAAGCACCTAAAGAAACTGGAAATCCAGCTTGGGTTGTATTAGATATACTCACAGGGTATTCTATACAAAATCATAAAACTATTGCACCTTCTTACACTTCTGATATAGGGTGGGTAAAAGATGCACAAATTGATTTTGATGCATTTGTTGCCTTAGCAGGTTTATGTGATGAGGTTGTTCAATACGAAAATTATAATGGTGATACAGTAAATCGCCCACGCTATGAATGTAATATGATTTTGGCATCTAATGCTCCTATTATAGAAACATGCCAATCTATATTATCTATGTGCCGTGCGCAGTTAACACTTAATCAAGCTGGACAGGTTTCAGTATTAATAGATAGTCATAAGGGTAGCCCTCCTATTCCACGCCAGTTATTTACACCTCAAAATTCGTGGGGATTTTCTGGGTCAAGGATATTTCAAGAAACACCCCATGCATTCAATGTTAGCTTTACTTCACCAGAGTTAGGTTTCAACGTCGGCACAGTCATAGTCTACCGCCCAGGATATGGACGGGTCGCAGACGTAGACATCCTCGCCGCAGAGTTATTCGAAGAGCTGCCGACGTATGGAATAACCAACTGGCATCAGGCAAGTTTATATGGACAATATATGCTTGCTCAGGGTATTCTACGTAGTGAAACATTTACTCTTAATTGCGATGTAGAGAACCTTGTAGTTACTCGTGGTGACCTTGTTGAAATTCAACACGATGTTCCTTTATTAGGGGGTGTTGCCTGTTTAGTTCAGACTGATGTGGTTACTCCTGGTATAGTCTACGTAGGTCAAATACTTAGTACATTCGCGGCCCCTGTTGGATACACTCATCGCGCGGCTGATGGCACTATTACACATGGTGATGTTGACTTAGTTGGTGAAGGCCAGGATTGGGTTACGATTAGCGATAATGTGCTGACTATTTTACAAGGTGAGCTTTTAGTTATCGGCACTAAGAAAGCTATCGGCTTTGAAGAGCAAGTTACAGACCCTTATTTAATTACCTCTATTATACCTAAACAAGAATTGACTGCAGAAATAACATTGGTTAGATATGATGCTGATGTTTATAAAGATGATTGGGGAAGTTTTGTAACGTGGAGCCCATCGTTCGGCTCGGCACCTGGTGAAGACACATCACTGTATATTGACGAGGATACTTTGCGGGGCGTTGCTGGCTGGAAAGTTGTAGAGACGCTTCCCGTTTCTACGACGCAACTGTATTGGGATGTCGGGCCTGATGCGCTGACTGCTCAATCTTGCGCCAACATATGGATTACGTTCCATAAAGACGGCGGAGCGCCGATTGATTTAATAACGCTGGATGGGCATATTAGGGAATGGCTGCATGAATATGACGCCCTGAATGTAGCTGGGTTATATGGCACCGGAACTTACACAATCACGCCCGTTAGCAATCTCGGTTATCGCGGCAAGTCGGCATTCGTCCGAGTAGGCCAAGCGAAGAAAGTGCTTGCGCCACCGAACAACCCGCGTGACTTCTTTACGCCGGTGATTAGCCTTCCTGGATACACCAGATTTGTATTCGATTACTTCTTTTGGGATACAGGCGGTGGATATCCTGTCTTTGACTGGGCTGATTTTGAAGACATGTCCCACTTTATTATTTCCAAAGGCATTGAAGGTTCGATAGAGCCATCGGAAATCCTGACAACTTTGCCTTGGACGGCCACCAAGATTTACCAAACAGGGGCGCTGGAAACTGACTTAAACTATTCGGACTTCTTTGTTTATGAGGATGCTAGTCCTCACGAGCTTTTCTTTCAAACCGTCGACACCACAGGCAACATTTCCGAGTATTATCAGTTTACCTATACGCCAGAGGTGCCTTACACAAACGATCCTGCCATATGGGTTATACAAGACGCGGTCGATACAAAGGTTGAGTGGACGGTTCTGGCTCAGGATGACATCGACTATGTAACGATTTATTTTAACTCAGACATACTGGCCGCCGATCCTAGCGCGCCGGATACTGTTGTTCTTGGCACTGCTGACGGCCTGACTAGTAGCATGATTATTCAGCC
>QNDS01000404.1 GCA_003644925.1 Candidatus Fermentibacterota bacterium | reverse complement strand
TGGTACCTGGTAGTTCGTTCAAAACGAACAACGATCCATGGGCCGAACTGGGACCTAAACGCAAATCACCCGGCATGATCGGGATCGGCCCAGTAGAGTTCCTGACCTTTCTTGAAGACCCGCTTGACCCAGGCGCTTCGCTCAACATGCTCTGTGGCAGTCTCAACGGTGGTTTGTTTTATTCTGAAGATGGAGGGGAGAACTGGTCGAATAGTGGGAGCGATCTTGAGTGGATCTATGCCGGATGTAAGCACGCTGTGTTCTATCCCGAAGTTACCATAAACAATATCCAACCAAAAGTCCATTGGTACGCTGCCACTTCAAAGTACCATGGAAAGCTAGCTGGTGGCCACGGTGGCGATAATTTTGTACAATCCGCTCCCATCTTATATGATGGTGGTATTATGAGGACCCAAGATGGAGGTGTTAATTGGGAAAGAATAGCTGACTGGACGGATCTGGATCTCGACGCCGCTTTGCAAAAGTTACTGTTCGATAAAAAGGTCAATTACCAACTGGCAAATAGCCTGTTCGTTGTAACATCTAAGGGCATCTGGAAGTCGGAAGACCCAGAAAGTTCGAATCCCGATTGGGGGAGCCCATTAGAGATCTATGCACCCGCAAGCGTTACCAATGCTTATCCTGCGCCCTATAGTTTCGAATACCCGATATACGCACACGATCTTGAATATCTCCCAGCGGAAAATTCTACTACCCTCTGTGCCGCAGTTCGCTTTCATGGGGAGGACGGAAGTAACTCTGTAGAAGTATGGCGTTTTATGCGGTCTGACGACGATGGCGATACTTGGTATGAGGTACCGATTCAACCTGCCGATGACCCAACTAATCGACACTATACGGTAGAGGTTTCAAATGCAGCCGCAAGTTCCTTTTTCTGCTATATTGAAAGAGCAGGTAGTTCAAGTTCTGAAATTTTTGAATACAACATTGTAAGTAACACATGGATGAGTAAAGGGGCTGGAATTTCCTCTGATTTTGGATCTGGCCATGCATTTGGGGTGGACCAATTCAATGCTAATTCCATTTTCGTATCGACCGGAACAAGATTTGTTTGGTTCTTGGATGGAATTTCCCTTCCCACCACTTATCCTTATACCATCTATACCGGGCATTCTGATGTCGAAGACATTGTTGGACATCCTCAGAACCCCAATGAGATTTGGTTTTGTGATCATGGTGGAGTAAAGAAGAGAACATTCGATCCGATCCAACAAAGTTGGGGTCCATCTGAGGATAAAAGCAATGGTATCGGAATTGCCGAAGTCACCTATTTAACAAGTTCCCGTAATGTACCTGATTATGTGGTAACAGGCCTTTTTCATGACCATACTGTAATTACGCGAACCCCATTTGCTTATTCCAATTGGGATCCGGATTGGGACGATAATATTTCGCCGGGAGGAGATGGCACTGGATGTATGATGAGTGCTGATGACCCAAATATTCTATACACCAGTTGGCAGGGGAGCAAGTGGTACAGATATGAGAATGCCACTCAAACGGGGTCCCTTAGTAATGAGAATATTACGCTTAATCCCCCTCGACCATACTGGGGGGTGGGTGCTATCAGGATTGACGACCCTTATACTCTCTATCGCTCCGCTCAAGTAGAGAGGGGAATTACCCAGTACACTAACAACGGAACATTAACTGACTATACCAATAACGAACATGAGGTCTATCGATCCTTTGACGGCGGCGACTCAGAAGAATTAATAAGCTACTTCGGGGATAGGAACGAAGACCCGAATAACCGGGATCCGGATCCAACACTGTGCTCCTATGCAACCGGAACTTCCAAACGCAATGCAGAAATGATCGGATCCATATATTCAAGTCCACTAAATCCTGACCATTTATACATTTCTTATAGGAATTGGGATTGGCGCTATCGAATGCACAGGACTACAATGGCCAATGACCCTGATGCACAATTGGTCAAGGCAAGTTGGGAGTGGTTACCGATCCCCGGTAATCAAAAGAGCGGTTTCGTCAATGGCGTCGCCTTTGATCGTGATGATGAGAACGTCATTTACCTCGCCAGGAGTTCAACAACGGCTACCGGCCCTGACCCATCGACCGATCCGTTGGCCAATGAAATGGTCTTTAGAATGGACTATTCCGACCTTTCCTTGTATGTTGATATCAATAACAATGGGAACCTCCTGCAACCCAATGATCAATTCAATCGCGACGGACTTCCTTGTCAGGATATAACCATGAACCTACCCAATACGTTCATTCACGGAGATGGCCTAGAGTACGAGAAAGGGACAGATGGTGGGATCTATATAGCTACGCAGTTCGGAGTGTATTTTACCAACAATCAGCGGATCGCTGATTTTAACCCCACTCCGCCAGTCGATGCAGATGACCAGAACAACACTTCGGGTTGGGTTCGCGTGGGTGATGGGTTTCCGCATGTTCCACCTAGCGGAATGGAGATCAATTATATCGCGAACCGGATACGTGTGGGTACTTACGGCAGGGGAACGTGGGAACACAATTTGCAATGTCCTGAGACTGATAACTTCTCTGAAGTAGGGGTTTATAGCAACAATGAATTCTTTGAAGCTAGGAATACCATTACATCGACCGCGGAAGTGCCGAATGCCGTGGAAGTAGATTATCGCGCAGGAGAATATGTGCATATGACATCTGGTTTCCACGCAAAGGCGGGTTCGGACTTTCATGCGTTCATCCATCCTTGTGATCGTGGAGGAAATAGTTTCCATTACAAGGATCTTGAAGTCAACGAGGAAATTCCGATCAGCCGGGATAAGGCCGGATCAGTTTTAAACATCTATCCCAACCCAAATGGTGGCACATTTACCGTGGAAACGATCTTTGACGGGCAGCCGACCACAGAGGCGACGCTTAACGTTTATGATCTGACCGGAAGAATGGTACATACGATGAGA
>QNDS01000403.1 GCA_003644925.1 Candidatus Fermentibacterota bacterium | reverse complement strand
CGCTCGAGTTCCGCGAACATCATCCTGGCTTGGTCGATCTGCCCAAGGGTCTTGTTTCCGATAGGGGTCTTCATCATCTCCTCGTACACGTCCAGGGTCTCTTCCTCGGACCCGCTGGATGCACGGAAGACGTTCAGCGACCTGAGCAGCGACCCGCTCACATCCTTCGCCCACGTGGCGGAGTTGGTCTTCTTGGCCTCGCGGTAGATCGCCTGGACGGAGGAGCGAATCTTGTTGATCTCCTCCACGTCCCACTCGTCCTGCTTCGGGATGACCAGGAGGCCCATGCGGGAGATGAGACCGGAGAAGTTTTCCTCTGCTCCCCTGGTCACCTCGAGCGCGTCGTCGTTGGCGCGAATCTTGAGGGTCTGGTAGTCGAGCTCCCGTTGGTAGCTAGCCATTGCCGAGGAGAAGGCGATGTCCCAGTCGGCCCCGCCATGCTTCGACCCATAGCCCCGCATCGCCTCGGCCTTCAGTTCGTTCAGGCGCTCAACCGGGTCGGCCCCCTCCACCAGCTTGTTCGTCTCCGGGTCCGTGTAGTCGTTGAACTTCCCAGCGGCGGCCTCGCGCATCCACTGGCCATGGACATGCTGAGCTCCAGCAGTCGCCCAGATCGAGGTGCGGGCGCGCTTGGCGGCGGGACTCTGTTGCTGGAAGAGCCCCCTGGCGGCCATCTCGCGGTACGCCTTCTCGCTCTCCTCCGGGGTCTTCCCGACGAGTTCCGAGACAACTGCCGACATCTCCGTGGAGGCTTCGGCCGCCTCCTCCTTGGACTCCTTCCGCTCCTCCGCGTCCTGGTACTCCTGAAGCGCCGGAGCGAACGCCGCCAGCGCCTCCGCCGCACCCTGCATGGCCGGCTTGAACTGCGGACCCGGCCCCACGAACGGGCTCACCGCCCGAGCTGCGGGCTTGGGGATCACCAGGCCGAGTGAACGTGTCGGGGTCCGGGGCATTACTCTTTCCTCGCCTGGCTCTGGACGTGCATCGAAGCCCCCACCCCCGCGCCGCTGAAGACGGATGTGAGGTAGGAGTTGGTGGGCATGAACTGCGCCGCCTGCGCCGCGGCCCGCTGCCCCACCGCCACCTGCTCAGAGCGCAACTGGTCCTCGGCAAACCCCAGGCTCGCCGCCAGAGCCACCTGGTTCTGCGTCTCCTGCGATGTCACCTCGGCCGAGACTTCCTGGACCGCCAGCCCCTGGACGCCTCCAGCAGCCGCTGAGGCCGCCACCTCGCCCCGGATCTTGTCCGCCTCGAGGCCCATGGCGTTCGCCCGGTAGGCGGTGGAGACGCGCTCCTGGCCGATCCTGGTGTTGATGGACGCCTGGTCGCTCCTCGCCTGCTGACTCGCGGCGGTCTTCGCATCCTTGTAGCGCTCGCCTGACTCGTAGCGCTGGATGATTCCGCCGGCGGCCTGGGCCGCGCCCGCGATGATGGCTGCGTTACACATGACTGAAATCCCCTACGAACAGTAGGAATTCCTTTGGGAACTCGGGGTGCTCCCGGAACTCGAAACCTAGCTTCTCGAGGAAGCGGATGTAGATGGTCTGCTTGTTGTGGATCAGGTTGCCCACTGAGCGGTAGCCCTCGGCGAGGATCGGCAGGAACTTGGTGGCGCCCTCCAGGACTACCCGGGGATGCGCCTGGAGCCAGTCCGAGCCGAGCAGCCAGACCACCCCGAACGTGTCAGTCTGCCGGGCCACCCCGAAGATGGCGCGCACCCGGTCCTCGGCCAACAGGGTGTAGGCCTGCTCCGATTGCTCGATGCCGTCCACCAGTACCTGGAGCGGGGTCTTCCCGCAGGAGAGGTGAATCTCCAGCCGGTCGGCTTGGCGTAGGAACGGGGCCAGGTCCCAGGCATCCCAGGGCCAGGCGTGCCGCACCACTACACCGGGGCGCGCTTCCCACGCGATGTGACTCGCATCTCCCATTCGGCTCCTACGACTCTGAACGGCCAAGGCGAGTTGTTCTCGAGGACTACAGCCTCGCGGCGCGGGTCCGCCATGACCCCGCACCTGTGCATTCCATCGGCAGCGACGAAGGTTCCCAGCGCCGCCTCGTTGATCTCCGGGCCACGGATGGCTCGGTAGGAGTCGGTGTTGATCGGCCCCTCCACCACCACGTCGAGCTGGTAGGTGTCCCGGAGCTCCAGGATGAGCGCCACCAGGGAAGAGGGCAGGGAGAGCTGAGACTGCACGCCTTGGGGGACCGCCCGTTCCCGCAGGTACGGACGGGAGAAGACATAGCGCGAAGCGAACAGCTCCCCCGCCCAAACGGTTTCATCGCTCCAGTCCCCGCGGACAGTGACCGCGGTTCCGCTTTGCCCCTTGATCTGCAACTGGTACATGCCCTCGCCGGCGGAGTCCGGCTGGGTGACGAGCGCAGGGTCGGAGGGGGTGTAGGAGAAGGTGAAGGTGGTCAGGTCGGTGGCCGAGGCGTAGCTGCCGGTGAGTTCCTCGCGCCGGTCCAGGTGGATCTGGAAGGGGAGGTCGCCGTCCTCGAGCAGGCTGCCGAGTTCCAGGGTCTCCAGGGTGGTGGAGTGCACCCCGGCGGCGCTGACCCGCCTCACCAGGAGGAACAGCTTCTGCTCGATCCACTCGATGGCCACCACGTCGCCGCCCATCTCCCACTTCATCCACGCCGCCTGGATCTTCTCCCCGCCGCTGACCGCCCAGCGGAACACATAGACCAGGGTGGGGTCGGTGGGGGCCAGGACGCAGAGGCAGTGCCCGGTGGCGGTGGAGGCGATGTCGGTGGCTTCCCCCTCGATGTAGCGGGGGACCGCCTCGGAAGCCTCGTGGGCCGCAAAGGCGCTGCGCTCGCTCAGCGGGTACAGCTCCATGATCCGGGTGTCCCCGGCGTCGGAGGACGCGAAGAACAGGGTCTCCCCGCTGGATACGGCCGGCGTGTCGGGCAGCGCGTCGTACTTGGTGGTCTCGGAGATGGAGACCGTCTTCGGGGTGAGGGTGG
>QNDS01000402.1 GCA_003644925.1 Candidatus Fermentibacterota bacterium | reverse complement strand
CAAGATATTTGTCAACAGGAATCGGTATCCGTGCCTTCCGAAGCGCATTGGTAAGATCTGTGTATGAACTGCGCCGCTCCGCGAAATATATGCCGAGCTTGCGTATGGTTGACGTGTATGTGTACAAGGTCACTTCCCCCCACATAATAGTGGTTACTGATCATATTTATAGGTTGGTGCTTCGCATGAAACCGCGTGCATGGACGCGCTCATGCCAGCACAACATCCGATCTTACCAGCGCTCAACTATCATATATCCGAACCTCCTCGATAGAGCCATTGAAACCGTAAGCTCCGGTGTTGTTGTTAGCGCCGATAGTCAGATTGCTGCCAGTGAAGTCAAACGGCAGACCCATCGGGAACGTGCGCTCTGCAGCAAGAGTGCCATTGACCCACAGCGTAGCAGTCCCGTTCAGAGCGTCCAGAATGACAGCGGCAGTGGCATTGTGATGCCATGAGTCCTGCCCTGTTATATCGGTCGAAGACCTGAGAACGCCGTGCATGAAGTCCACCTGCCCCCTGATCAGGCAAAGGTCCAGCCCTGTTACCCGGGACGAACTGTTCAGCCAGTGAGCGGTCAGCGGGTCTGAGATCAGGTCGGTGGTGTAATTGGCAGAATTGTGAGTGGACGACCAGTTTACATAATCCGTCACGTACCCATTCGTAAACCGACCGCTCAAACATCCCGGGGTTGTGTTACCCACATCATAACTCATCCGGGTGCCGAGATCCCATCTTAAGCCTTCGGCAATGGTTGTTGGTCCCGAAGCGAAGTTAATTGAATTCACGTAACTGAATCCTTTCACCCCAAGAACGCGAGAGGCAATATAGCCATAGATACTCTTGTCATCATCATCCGGCTCGCCAAACGAATGAACTAATGTCTTATTCAATACGCCGTTGTCTCGCAGATACTCATATTTTTTGATGCCGTTTATCCAGGTGTTGGCATCATCCCCCATCCACGTTGTGTTGAAGAAGTCTACATAATAATAGTCTGGACTTGAAACGTCTCCGTGGTAGCTGCTCATAAAGCTCTCCCACATGTAATAATCGCTGTCACAGTGATTTGCATAATATCGCACCCCGTTAGCAACAGTTTTCTTACTCAGGTTGTTGTGTGCATGAGCGTTTAGTTGTTCCAGATACGCATCAAACTCGTCCTTGTTGCCTGTACCCGTATGAGGATAATAGCTGGAATTGAAATACCCCGGGTCGAGTTCATCCCATACAAAACCATCGGTGTAGTTATGGGAGTCCATTTCAGCTGTTATGTTCGCATACCACTTGTTTTTATCCTCAGAATCGTTATAACTGCGACCCAACGCTATGTAATAATAGACTTTAACGCCCGAGTCCTGCACCACCCTAATTTCATCCTCATTGCTATCAGCGACCATGACCAGTTCCAATCCGGATTCTGCCCAATTCAGATCCGTACAATTAAGCCATGCATAGTAGACAAGATACTTGAAATTGTCAGGATCCGGCATCGATATGCGGTCGGTGTATGTGGATATGGAACCCTCGTTTGCTATTGTTGTGATGTTCAACTCGAAGGTCATATCTACCCCCCCAAGGCCACCCGTGGTCCATGGAATGATATCGCTGTACCATGCCTCTCCGCTTAAATAAGGACCATTTGGCCAGATAGATCCTGCATTCCACCAATAACTTCCAGTACCGCCATTAGCGGTTGGACTTTCCAGCACCAACCAGTATTTATTGCTTCCTGTGAGATCGCAATTGAAGGGCACAGTGATCCAGGAATAGCTGGTACTGACAGTGCCATCCGGGATGGTGGCAGATGCAACCTTTGTTCCAGGTCCAGCCCCTCCATCTTCATGGATGCTCACCGTTATGACTCCAGTAATCGGCCCCCATGCGGGATTGACTTCTTTGATATAAACACCCACGTTGTTGAGTGTTGCATTGCTATCCAGTTTAAATGTTTGAGCTCGTTTATAACCTGCGCCAAAACCAGGATCCCACTTAAGATTTGATACATTCTGCGTAACGACCCCGTCTCCTCCTTCGACCACTCCTATCCGCGACTCAAACACCATATCCCCCTTCGCGAGGATGTACTGCTCGCCAGCATCTGACGAGTTTGCCCAGGCGCCGATCGTGGTCTTGTTGGTCATCGCGAGACTGGTGCTGTTGGCAACCTCGATATACTCGCTGCCATTGAACAGGAGTGCGTGCCAGCCATCAATTATCCCTGCAGGATCGCCGTATATGATGCCGTGGTTCCTGTTGCATGACGAGTCGTTGGCTGTCCTGCTGCCTGTGCCGTCATCGAAGCGCCAGAAGCCCATCAGGTCAGGAATGTTGCATACGCATACCGTGATCTGGTCGGCCATCTCCGGGTAGTCCTCAGTGTATGCGGTTGCCTTGATCGTGTAATTCCCGCAGTCGAGACCGGTTGTGTCCCAGTCGTGGGTGTAGCTGGTTGTGTTGTGTGCGACTGCCTCGCCTGAGTTATTTGTTGCGCTTGTGGAATTGTCCACTTCGACCGATACGGAACTGATGTTGAAGTTCACATAATCCACACCCATATCAAAAGCATGCGCATCGATTGGCACGAGGTCAGATACCCAGTCACCATCATAAGGATATACCATCTTAAAGCCAGCCATCACACGGATGGTTGCGTTGTCACTGGCGGTATTGCCGGTGTGGTCTTCGACTACTGTGAGGTTCACAATGTAGTCGCCTTCCTCGCCGTATGTGTGCGTGGTCGTCGACGCGTTCACTGTTGCATTGGTTCCGTCTCCGAACTCCCATTGCCATTCCTTGATGCATCCGGTTGATCCTGAGCCGTCGAGCCGGACTTCCGCTCCGATTCCAACCCACTGGTCTGGTCCTGCGTCTGCGGTGAGATTTGCTGGCGGGAGGATCGTGACTTCGCACGTGTCGGTGTCGGTTGCGCCGTCAACGTCTTCGACGGTCAGTGTCACGGTGTAGTT
>QNDS01000401.1 GCA_003644925.1 Candidatus Fermentibacterota bacterium | reverse complement strand
TTCGGGATGTACTATCTGGCAGGGGTATTTGTGTGAGATCGTGCAGACGTGCTCACACCCGTCCACGCGCATGTTCAACCACATGCCCGAGCTCTGATGCGATAATCCCGATCCCGAGCCTGACCGCATTTGGCGATCCCGGCATGCAAAAGACCGCTCGCCCCCGAACGATCCCTGCGATGGCTCTTGTCAACATCGCGGCGTATCCGATCTCATCCATGCTCTTCGAACGGAAGATCTCCCCAAATCCGGGAATCTCCTTCTCAAGGAGCGGACCTGCCGCCTCGATCGTAACATCGCTGGGTGCAAGCCCGGTCCCACCTGTCGTGATGATAGCGTCTGTATCGTGACCCGTAACTACCCCCTCCAGCCATTCCCGGATCAGGCTGATATCGTCAGGCAGCAGCGAATACCTCGCTGTATGCCCCACGTCCTGGAGCGCATCGATGATGATCGCTCCGGATGCATCATCTGCCTCTGCGGGGTTTCGTGCGTCCTCGTGATCGCGATATCGCGACGAACTGATCGTTGCAACAGCGATTGTGTATCCACGCTTCGTATGAGACTTGTGTTCATCAGACGTGTTCATGAGTGCACACTTCGTCCATCAACCGATATATTCTTTGGCAGAAGCGCGGAAAGTAGATGCCATGCAGGAATTGAACCTGCATTCACATTCCGCGGAATTTATCCCAAACGAACACGAGTGTCCCCAAATTTCTGATAACATACTCAACGGAATCTTTGATACGATGGTACCATCGACGTTCTGTTTTTGGATTATCTTCAGCTCCCACAATCTCAAGCAGGATCCCACCCGGCACAATCTTAGTCTCACATTCAACAAATCTCGCACCATCATCCAATAACAGCTCAACAACTTCCGCATCAATAAAGATGCAGTATATCGGAGTCCTGCCGTTCGGCATGTGCTGGACTTTGGGAAACGTTCTTCTATAATCAGGTTTAAGATTCATTGCAGACGCTCCATGCTAGGGGGTGTTGCGCGCCCGCGGATGGTGTCGTACCGCCAAGTTCTCCACCTGCCGCGGGTATTATTCTATTCAATCGTTCCGCCTCCAGCCGTTGCATGATCCAAGCTCGGATCAACGTCCGCGTCGGCAGGTATTGCGACTCTGCAATCGCTTTCATCACTCTGATCGCCTTTTCTGGCAACCTTACCGTAAGTGGTTTCAATTGATTCATGATGTTTTCACGAATGGATAATTGGTATTCCATATATTATTAATCCTTCGGGTGGATATAAACTCTCATTCCTTCAAAACGTTTTTAAGTACTTTAGGTACTTTAGGTACTTTAGGTACTTTAGGTACTTTAGGTACTTTAGGTACATATTATATACTTATTATATACCTATTATGTACTTGAAAGGAGTTATTAGAACGCTCCTTTCAATACAAAGGTGTGTGTGACAAATGGTTTGACACCGATAATCTGCAAAAGAATCATTTTAAGTAGACTTCGTTCTCGATATCCACCGACTGACGGTTCGTAACTTAGTTTAGCGTTTCAACAGTCTCAACGCCGTCACAGCTTTCAGATACTCCGCTATGATCTTATGCGCAAGCTTGACGAAGAATGCCCATACCCAAAACTGATCAGCCCAACCACTCAAACCAGTATCTCATGTCTCGTTCTACGAACTGCCCGCGTCCCGTGCTCCGGTGTCGCAACATGCACAGAGACCACACGACTCTCCACCAGTTCGGCGTCCTCGAATTCCTTTGTCAGTTCATCATCTGATTCGATCTGCCTTATCAGGTCTTCCACGTTTTTTGTGCGATAATGCCGCATGATTGTTACCTCTTGTGTTTTTCCCTATAAACCTTTTTGTGCCCATCAGATGGTTCATAAGCAGTAATTACGCGAACTCGGTTACCCGACAATGGCGCAACGATAACCATTAGAATCCTTCCAAACGACTCGCCAAGTACAACATATCGGGTTTCCCCATTGTCACGTACCTTACGCGGTATAATCTTGTGGTTGAAAACCTCCTCAACCTCGAATCGCTTAATCCCGTGCTTCATGATATGATTGTGTGTTTCGGGTGTGAACTCCAGCCGGGTGCGCTTCCAATCGACCATATCATCACACCCCGAATCGCGGCACAGCCTTCAGATACTCCGCTCTGATCTTGTCGAATCCCGGCACCTGCTTGGTGTAGAAGTCCAGTATCTTCGCTGCTCTCTTCATCCGTCCTCTGTTAATCCATCAACCGATATATTCTTTGGTAGAAGCATGAAAGGTAGATGCCATGCCAGATCTGATCATCAAGGATGCGAAGGTGCTGCTGAATGGCGGACTTCAGCAGGTCGATATCGCGATAGGGGGCGGGAAGATCATAAAGGTCGCAAAGGTCGGAAAAAGTATATCCAGCGGCGCAGAGGTGATCGATGCCAAGGGCGCGCTGACGCTTCCGGGCGTGGTCGATGCGCATGTCCACTTCCGGGATCCAGGACTCACGCACAAGGAAGACTGGTACACCGGCTCGTGTGCCGCTGCTGCCGGTGGCGTGACCACGGTCATCGACCACCCGAATACGGTGCCTCCGACACTGGATAAGAAATCGTTCAACCTCAAACTGAAATCTGCAAAACGAAAGTCGATCATCGATTTCGGGATCAACGGCGGTGGCGTTCCTTCCGCAAACCTTCCAGAACTGTGGGGTCTCGGCGTGACCGCATTCGGGGAGATTTTCATGGCGGACGGGGATCTATCGGTGAGCGAAAGCGAACTTGCGGATCTGCTGAAGTCAATTGGAGAATTCAGGGCAATTGCAGCTATCCATGCGGAAAACGGAGAACTGTGCAGCCATTTCACTGAGGAGTTACGCAGGATACGCCGCCCCGAAGTGTATTCACGCGCACGCCCGAACATCTGCGAGGCGATCGCTGTCGAGCAGGTGCTTGAGATGCAGCAAGATATCCCGGTGCCGGTGCGCATCCA
>QNDS01000400.1 GCA_003644925.1 Candidatus Fermentibacterota bacterium | reverse complement strand
AATGGATGATTCCTGGCCGTCGGGGAACTGCGATCCATCTGTAAGGTCCATGTTCTCAAGGGTTGCAAGTTCTTTCATCACATTGAGGAAATTCTCGATTTCCTCGATTTCGGCAGTGAGTCTTGCAAGCTGCTCCTTCACAATAGGTGATCTGTCCAGCGGCCTGGATAGTTCTATTGCTGTTTCCCGGACTGATTCGAGAGGTTTTCGCAGGGAAACTCCTATGCGTGAGAGCATTTCAGATTTCAGCTTCTCAAGCTCATCAAGTTCTTCTTTATACAATGCGAGTTTATTCTTAAGTTCACTGATCTTTTTCTCGAAGGATATCTTGTTTCTTCTGTACATTTCCATAATCATGAATACTACGAGAAAGATCAGAAAAACAACGTATACAGGCAGGGTTATCATGTCAGGCCAGTTCCTCCAGATTCCTTATTACAAGAATTTCTCTACCAGTTAATTTACTAATTTCATCGGGCGACAGATCATCAAGCGTCAGCATATCATGATTGAACATCACACCCGGCAGTATTACACTATTATATGAATCTGCATGCATCTTAACAGATCTTACAATATCTGCCCCGGAGAGAAGTCCAGCTGCACCGATTTCGGAACCCAGAAGAGTATTCTCAACCGCGATCACATTGTAAGTGCTGTCTTCCAGAACATGTCTGATGTATGGAGCTGCAAGTGTTCCGGTACATACTGTACCATTGCCGGTGAATTTCTTCCCTGATATTGAAAACAGTTCCGCAAGAAGCCCAATGCCGTTCTCCCGGAGGGTGCAGTTCTCATAAAATGATAGAGGTGGAATATCCAGACCTGCGATTATGAAAAACTCATCGGATGGGTATACCCATCTGCTTCCGCGGGTTTGCATAGTCTTCCTGCTGCAGACGCTGCATTGATCAATGATATGGATTGCTTCAGTTTTTGAGGGACGTCTGAGCCGGGGGAGCCCATTTCTGTGCCTGGTCAGGCCGACAGGAACTACGCCTGCAGATACAACTCCGAGTATTGCACTAAGATCTTCCAGGGTTTCAGCAAGTTCTTCACCGTCGTTGAATCCGGGTACTACTACTATCTGAGTTTCCATTTCTATACCAGCTCTGGAGAGATTTTCCAGCATCTGCAGTACAGGTTCTTCCCTGCGAGTTCCCAATATCCTTCCCCTGACAGCTGGATCTGTCGAATGAACGGAAATATGAAGGGGCGTAAGGTGCTTGCGAATCGCATATTCGGTATCATCATTATCAAGAGTTACGTATGTTCCCTGAACAAAGGAATACCTGACATCGTCATCCTTAACCAGCAGGGATGACCTGACACCAGGCGGTAATTGATCCACGAAACAGAAAATGCACTTTTTCCGGCATACTGCAGGTTCCTGACCATGGAAAGTAAAACCCCACTCAATAGACGGATTTCGCCGGATGGTAAGCTTTCTGACAACCGGTCCCCTTCTGTATACAAGATCCAGGAATAACCCTCTGGCGCTGTATAGGAAATCGATCCAGTCATTCAGGGGATTGCCGTTACATGAAATCAGTTTGTCGATACTTCTGAGTCCGGTTGTGGAAGCGGGAGAGCCTGGGGCTATTGAGAGTATGCCTAGCAAATGTTACTCCAGCAGGCGCTGTACTTTAACCATCTCCGGATCAAGCTTAGCGGCTGCTGCAAGTTCCTTCTCCGCTTGAGAATTCCGGCCTGTGGCTTTATAAACGTCTGCTATGGCAAGATGGAATCCAACGGAAGATCTCAGGTCTCCGGCTGTAGTTGAAAGCCCCTTTCTGAAATGATCTTCAGCCTCATCGTATCGTTCCAGGTTAAGACAGCATCTTCCAAGCATCTCGCGTGCTTTCATCCTGAAATCAGGGCTCTTGAGAACCTGTTCGAATTCAGAGAGCGATTCGCGGTGCAGGCCCATTTCCATATACGCTATTCCAAGGTCGTAATGAGTGTTGTAGTCGTCTATGGGTACTGCCGATTCGATACCCTCCTGGAATTCCCGGATTATGCCTGCCAGTGCTTTTGCAGAGTTCTTGTCGAATTTGTGGTCTATATCAGCCAGGATCATGGCAATGTCAGCGTAATCCTCACTGTCTGCAAGACCCGGCCGGATACCGTCCATTAATGTTCTGGCCATCTCGAAACTGGAATCCACAGTGACTGCTTTCTCCAGTGCTGCCAGTGCTTCATGAGGACTGTCGTTAAGCAGATAGGCAACTGCGAGCCGGTAGAAAGCCCTGGCCTGACCTTCAATGTCCATGGCTTCCCTTATTCTTACAATCTCCTTCGCGGCACTGAGGGATTCGGGGCAGATGTCGAGTACACCCTCAAGCAGCTCGAATACCATATACTCCCGTTCATTTGCCCTGTAGATAGTACACGCTCTTAGATAAGAATCGATTGCTCCGTAAAAATCACCGACTTCAAGCAGAAGATTACCAAGTTCGACATAACCCAGTCCATCTCCCCTTGATCTGTCCAGGTTGCTTCTCATGTCTTCAACCTGGAGGGAAAGAGCTTCCTGAAGCTGCCTTGTGGAGACAAGGTTCAAACTTACAAGGATATCGCCCAGTTTACGATCCGGATCTGTATCCTTCTGGATATCAAGGGCTCGCAGGACATCCGGGGCTTCAAGAAGACCTTCCGCTATGAAATACTCACCAATTCTTTTTCTTTCAAGGGAAAAGACCTCATCCGCATCGTCATCCTGCCCGAGGGTTTCGATAAAGTCGGATTCATCAAATTCCACTTCATCTATGATGGCCGATGGAGGTGTTTTGTCGAGCTTCCGGGGTTTGATTCTCTCTACAGGAGGGGCTTTCTTCTTCTCAACAGGTTTCGTTGCGGGCGGAGCTACCTTCTTCTCAGCAGGTTTCTTAACTGGCGGCGCTTTCTGTTGCTCAACAGGTTTCGCTGCAGGCGGAGCTTGCTTCTCCTCAACAGGTTTCGTTACCGGTGGAGCTTTCTTCTT
>QNDS01000399.1 GCA_003644925.1 Candidatus Fermentibacterota bacterium | reverse complement strand
GTTAGATTATGAAAGCAAAGAATAAAAAGAGAACATATCGTACGGGGAAATTGCCTTTTTTGACCAATGTTGTTGCCCATACCGTTAATCTGGCGATTGTGGGCGGAGGCAGAGCCTGTAAATACTTCATAGAGCTTCTCTATGATGAACGTTTTCCTTTTCTGGATATTAACATCGTCGGTGTCTGCGACATCAACCCGGAGGCCGAAGGATTTGTTCTGGCCAAAAAGCTGGGAATATATACCACAAATAACTTCGAAGATCTTTTTAAGATCAAACAGCTGGACAGCATCCTTGAGCTTACCGGCAGCCAAGAGGTCCTGCTGGAGATCATACGCCTCAGACCCAAAGGTGTCGGAGTTCTGGAACACAACATCGGAAGGTTGTTAAGAAATTTTTTCATGATTGACCAGCGCCTGCAAGTAACAGAGCATCAATTGATCGTTGAAAAGATGTTCTCAGACTTTCTTATCCAGCAGAGCACGGCTGCAATAATGATTTTAAATACAGATTTCACAATTGCTGAAACCAATAAAGCTTATTTAAAGATGGTCAACAAGTCCAAAGAAGAAGTTACCGGAGCATACTGTTATAAAATTTCTTATGGGTTTAATGCACCCTGTTCGAGCTGTAGGCCCGAGATGAAATGCCCCATGGTGGAAACTTTGAGAACCGGCATATCTTCTTATGTCCTGCACGAGTATCCCGGTTCGGGAGATCGACCCTCCTTTTACAATATCGTCACCTATCCTTTAAGAAATGAAAGTGGTGAAATATTTCAGATCATCGAGGTATTCAGGGATATTACAGAGGAATTTTCACATCGATGGGATAAGCGGGTCAAGGAATTAAAGTCTGATCTTCAAAAACTGATCCAGGAAGATCGCATGATCTCGCTGGGCAAACTGGCGGCCAGTTGCGCCCACGAAATAAACAATCCCATTCAGGGATTATTAACGTTCAGCCATTTGATGCAGGAAATACTTGCTGAAGGCGATCCCAGTTCTAACGACCTGGAACAGTTCAAAAAACATCTTGATTTAATGTCCAAAGAATTGGAACGATGTGGCGAAATCGTTTCCGGCCTTCTCTCGTTTTCCCACGAATATAGCATGGAATATAAGAACCTGGAATATAAGGATATAGATTTTAACGAAATTCTCGAGGCAGTCTTAAGATTGACTCGACATAAAATGAAACTTCAAAATATTCAACTCATACCCAACCTATCTCCAAAACCCTTGCGGGCAAAAGGAGATACCAACCAATTGCAGCAATGCTTTCTAAACTTGATTTTCAACGCCATTTCAGCCATGCCAAAGGGGGGGGAACTGTATATAGTTTCCAAACTCGATAGTAAAAAAAATGCTTGTATAGAAATCCGCGACACCGGATACGGAATCCCTGAGGAAACCCTTGATCACATTTATGATCCGTTTTTCACCACGAAGGAAGCAGGGGAAGCCACGGGCCTGGGGCTGTCTATCGTCTATGGTGTCACAAAAAATCATGGAGGTAACATTAAAGTCAACACCAAGGTAGGAGAGGGGACCTCATTTATTTTAAATTTTCCTACCCATTAACCTCTTGAGTCATGTGATGGAGGACGCCTATGGATGACAAGATGAGCATCATGGTTGTGGATGATGAAGAAATCGTCCGGGAATCCCTTTTCCATTGGTTTAAAAAATATGGCCATGTGGTGGAAACTGCGTCATCGGGCTTCGAGGCGTTGGATAAATTGGAAAAGCACCCTTTTCAGCTCTTGTTTGTGGATATAAAGATGCCCGGAATGGATGGCATAGAACTGCTGGAAAAGGTAAAGGCAGAATATCCTGATACCATCGTTATCATCATCACTGCATATGGATCCATTGAATCGGCGGTAAAAGCCATGCGAATCGGGGCCAGCGACTACCTGCTTAAGCCCTTCAAGCCGGATCAGCTTGCTCTTGTGATGGAAAGAGCATCGCATCAAAAGAGACTTTTATTCGAGCACGACTATTTGAAAGGGCGTTTGGAGAAAATTACCCGTTTCGATAACATTATCGGACAGTCTCCCGCCATGGAGCATATTTTTGACCTGATCCCGGAGGTTGCCCAGAGCGATTCTTCTATATTGTTGCTCGGGGAAACCGGTACCGGCAAGGAGTTGGTTGCAAAAGCCATACATGCAAAAAGCCGTCGAACCCATCTCCCCTTTATTGCGATCAACTGCGGTGCGCTACCGGACACCCTGCTGGAAAGTGAGCTTTTTGGACATCAGAAAGGGGTGTTTACCGGAGCAACTCATGCCCGTAAGGGGTTTCTGGAAGTGGTTTCAGGGGGGACCTTGTTCCTTGACGAAATTGGAGAAATCAGCACAAAAATGCAGATCGATCTGCTGCGCGTTCTGGAAGAAAAGAAGATAACCAGTATCGGGAGCAGAGAGCCGGTTGATGTGGATTTTCGACTCATTTCAGCCACCAGCCAAGATTTGGGGAAAAGAATTACGGACGGCTCTTTCAGAGAGGATTTTTTTTACCGAATTAATGTCATCATGATTGACATTCCCCCGCTAAAGAAAAGAAAGGAGGACATTCCCTTATTAATCCAACATTTTCTTGAAAAGTACGGACATGAAACCACAAAACAGGTAGATCGCGTCACCCGCGATGCAACGGAACTCTTAAAACGCTATGATTGGCCGGGAAATGTCAGGGAACTGGAAAATGCCGTTGAAAGAGCTGTGGTGCTTTCTCAATCCCGGACACTCGGGATTAAGGATTTTGCTTTCCTTCGGTCTTCTCCCGTAGCCTTGTCAAGGCCTCTGTCCCTGCAAGAAGTTGAAAAGCAGCATATTCAACAGATCCTTGAAGAATACAGCTGGAATGTGACTCAGGCATCCAAAGCCCTGGAAATCAACCGGGTGACGTTGCATAAAAAGATTAAACGGTTTAATTTGGAAAGGAGTACTTAACCTGAATTTTTCATGAGATCACAGAAAAAACCGGTCGGCGTG
>QNDS01000398.1 GCA_003644925.1 Candidatus Fermentibacterota bacterium | reverse complement strand
TTTCTTTTCAGCCTCTACGACTGCATCAAGGTTTGACTCGAGAGGGAATATGATGGCGGGGGGATCTACTCTCGGCCAGTCGAACAGAGGGAAGTACATGTACTTCCTGGGGTCGGCGGTATTTGTAAGGGAAAGCGTATATCCGGTTCTTCCGTGAAAGGAATGCCTGAAATGAATCACTTTCGTGCCGATCTCGCCTCTTCCAGCGTTGAGATTCTGTCTGACCTTCCAGTCGAAGGCTGTCTTGAGGGCGTTTTCGACTGCAAGAGCGCCGCCCGAAACGAAGAAGAGGTAGGGATGACTGTCAGGGATAACCGTATCAGCGAAAGCTTCAACAAATGAGGCAAGTTCTTCCGTGTAAAAATCGGAGTTGGAAGGTTTGTTGATTGCTACATCAGCGAGATGGCTTCTGAACTCTTCCGTGCATAGGGCAGGATGGTTCATTCCAAGAGGAGCCGACGCGAAAAAGCTGAATAGATCAAGATAATCCTTGTCTTCAGCTGCATCGTGTATGGTGCTCCCTCTGCTTTTTTTCAGATCCAGAACCATATTGAACCCGTCGGCCAGCATGTGGTTTGCGATCGTAGACCTGACTTCTGATGCTGGTATGTGTTTCATGTACATCACCCCTTTCCAGAGATTGAGAATTGCGTTAAAGCGTTACCGTTTTGAACGCAGGTGTCCGGTTATCTGTTATCTGATAACTCGGTAAGTTGATTTGTGAGAATGTCTCCGAATCTCATTTCCAGAATGCATTTTGTCAACACTTCTTGCAGGAGATATTGCGCAGGCGGTATATTCATGATGTATGTTGAAAGCGTGAAAGTTCTAAACCATGGATCATTCTTACAGGGGGAATCAATGAAACCAATCAGAACTCTCGAGGAAATGAAAACAATCGCCAGGGAACTTCCCTCAAAGCGGGTAGCCGTTGTTCGTGCCGATGAAGTCGAAACCATGGGCGCAATAGGTACTGCGGTTAGAGATGATATGGCGGATGCTGTGCTTATCGGTCCGGAAAAGGGAATCCGGGAAGCAGCTGAAAAGGCGGGTTTTGACCTAAACGGTGTGGAGATCATCCACGCGGAGGATGACAAGACTGCATCCATCAAGGGTGTTGAAGTAATCCGTTCGGGCAATGCCGACCTGATAATGAAGGGTTTTGTTGCTTCAAGTACTTTTCTCAAAGCAATTCTGGACAGAGAAAAAGGGATCAGGGGACCTGGAGTCCTCAGCCATGTTGCAGCGTTTGATGTTCCGGGATACCATAAGCTTCTTATTATTACGGACGCTGCCATGAACATAGCCCCGGATTACGATCAGAAAGTCGCTATGCTTAAGAATGCAATTATTGTGGCTAAAGCTCTTGGAATCGAGCACCCCAAATCGACCTACGTTTGTGCCAAGGAAGTTCCATACGAGAAAATGCCCTGTACTATGGAAGCCGCAAAGATGAAGGAAATGGCTGATGCAGGGGAGTTCGGGGACATTATCTTCGATGCTCCGCTTGCCATGGATCTCGCCGTTTCGTCCGAAGCCTGCAGGATCAAAAAGATCAATTCCCCAGTGGGAGGTGACGCGGATATACTGGTCCTTCCTGATATAGAGGCTGCAAATATCCTTTACAAATCACTGATCTTCATTTCAGGTGGAGAGCTCGGAGCAGTTATCATGGGGGCCAACAATCCGGTAGTCCTTACGTCAAGAGCCGATTCCGCCGAATCAAAACTGTGTTCTATCGTCCTGTCCACTGTTGTCGCCAGTTATACATCCAAAGGTCAGGTCTGATGAACCTGGTCATCGCCAGTGATCATGCCGGTTTCCCTCTGAAGTGCGACCTTATCCCCTGGCTTTCAGAGAAGCTGGGCCTGACCGCTACTGATCTGGGCACTTCATCGTCCGGTTCGGTCGATTATCCTGATTTTGCCGGATACCTGTGCGGGCATATTCTGGAGGAGGGCTCTGCCCGGGGTATCCTGATATGCAATTCGGGAATAGGCATGAGCATAAGTGCCAACAGGTACCCTGGTATCAGGGCTGCCCTCTGTCTTTTTCCCGAAATGGCCTTCTATGCAAGGCATCATAACAACGCGAATGTGCTGATTCTGGCAGGCGGGCTGACCGCTCCGTTTCTTGCGAGGGAGATCGTGGAGATGTTTCTCAGTGAGGAATTCGATGGAGGCAGGCACAGCAGAAGGACCGGCAAGGTTGAATCAGTACCACAGACCACTCTCAGCTGATAACGCGAGGAATTGAATGATTGATGTCGTCTGCGGGGCAAGGCCCAACTTCATGAAGGTTGATCCGATAATAAGGAACATGGATCCTGCTTTTGAGATAAGGATCGTTCATACCGGGCAGCACTATGACCATGCGATGTCCCAGAGCTTTTTTGATGAGCTGGGACTGCCAAGGCCCGATATCAACCTCGAAGTCGGTTCTGCAAGCATAACTGTACAGACCGCAACCATAATGAAACGTTACGAGGATGTTATTCTCAATCGTATGCCCGATGCCGTTGTAGTTGTCGGGGATGTCAATTCGACACTCGCCTGCTCGCTTGTCGCAGTCAGGTACGGTATTCCTGTAATTCACGTTGAGGCTGGACTCCGGAGTTTTGACCGCGAGATGCCGGAGGAGATAAACAGAATACTCACCGATCAGCTGGCCGGTCTGCTTCTTATTACAAGCTCTGAAGCGCGTGATAACCTGCTTGCCGAAGGCAGAAGCAGTGAAATGATAAGGCTCGTGGGAAATCCCATGATCGATACACTGCTGAGGCTTCTGCCCGTCGCGATGGAAAGTGCAGAGCGCTTATCGGAAAACCCCTTCGCGCTTGTTACACTTCACAGGCCTTCTAACGTTGATGACCCTGGCAGGCTGTCCGCAATACTGGAAGCACTTGGTGATCTTAAAGAACTGGAAGTGTTTTTTCCCGCGCATCCGAGAACTCTCGGACACATAGAAGAATGGGACATTACAATCCCGGACAGGATCTCGA
>QNDS01000397.1 GCA_003644925.1 Candidatus Fermentibacterota bacterium | reverse complement strand
CTTCCAGGCCCGGCATGAGGCACGAGTGCTCCTTCAGACTCGATCCTTCGGGATTCGCTGAAGGCATGGAATCCGTGACGAATGATACGGATGTCGAGCAGAAGGTTCGCTTCTCAGCAGCTTGGTTCGGCAGCCACCTGTTCAATCCCAGGAGCGATCTCATCCCGCTGCAGGAGGGTCTGTTCAGTGAAGAGAGGATCTACAATCAAGTTCCTGACTGGGCTGAGGATCTTCCGCGGAAGACAGGAGAGCTTGGCGCTCCATGGCTGGGGATGTCCTGTCCTGACAGATCGTTCATGGTTCATTTCAAGGGCTGGAGCGCGATGCAGTATGATGCTCCCGAGACTGAGGACATTCTTATTGACAGTGGGAGGACTGCCTCCTCGCCCCCTTTAAGGGCACTCATCTCGGAGGGCGGAACGAACAGCCTCCTTCGGAACGCTCGCGCATTGGGCTGGGAGATCGGTGATACGGAGAAAAGGATAGGTTTTCTTTCACACAACCTCCATCCGGTAATGGCTGATGGATCGGAGCTTACCCTTTCGCACGCACTCAGAGGTAAGAGGAGTGCCAGCATTGCAGTTGACGGTCTATCTCTTGCCGAGGGGCAAGTCTGCTCAGGCACCTCGCTGACCGCCCCTCTGGAGGGGAGCGGTCCGGGACAGGTGACGCTCGGTCTGGCTGGAAGGAATTTCGTCTATCCAATTCACCGCCTGGGGAAGGATGTCCCGGAGGTCAGCATATCAGAGGCGGATGGGCTCCTGCAGATCGAGAACGGCAGGATGAAGGCAATACTGGACCCCGGGGCTTTCGGGCATGTCTTCGGCCTGAAGCTCGATGGAGTGGAATACCTGATGTCCTCGCATCCTGAGCCGACTGAATTCGCATGGGAGAAGCCTTGGTTCGGCGGGATACATCCTCGCATTTGTGATCATCAGGAGAAGCCCTTCAGACTGGATACGGTCAAGCCCTTTGTGGAGCGGGTCGTACCTGCAGAGGAGCTCCTTCCTGAGTGTGGATGGAGCATGGCATGGGATATCGACCACAAGAAGTTCGGCTCACTCCGTCTTGTCTGGAAGGTAACCATGATCCCCGGTCTTCCTGTGCTGAGGACTTCCTTCTCCCATGAGGCTCTCAGCGGTGCATACCCCGGCACGGAATCCGATATAAGGGGATTCCTTGCTCCCGGAGGAAGTCACGGGGAAGCTGTTCTGACCGAAGAATCACGGCCGCACCTCAGGCAGGGCAGGGATACTGCGGGAGCATGGTCCATCGCCGGGAAATGGGCGAGAGTAGAGAGTCCCTCGAGGGGCTTCATAGAAGCATACCCGAACGACCAGGGTCCCTTCTATGTTGAGGATTATGCCGACAGCGGCTGTCATCTTTCTCTCTACTCGTTTACCGATCGAAAAAGGGAGCTTGGTGTCACATGGCTCTTCGGCGCGACCAAGGAGGATGAGCACCTGTCAGGGATCTTCCGTTCCTACAGATGAACAACTGAATCTCTAGAGAGGGACATGCACCGAAGTGCATGCCCCATCTTCAGTTATCGATGTCCGGACTAGAACTGGGTTTTGATACTGCCCCATGTGTCACGCTCGAGAGCGGTTATGGAGTAGTCGAACTCGGCGACCCACCAGTTGCTCGGCATCTCGTAAGACAGGAAGAAGCTATCGCGCGCATCGCTGTAAGTAAGACCACATATGAGGTTCTGTCCCGATATACCCGTGCTTGCGGTTCCGATGTAGTTCAATGCAGAGCCCGTGTACTCGTAGAAGTAGAGGGTCGCATCGTAGTAGCAGGTCACTGCCACCCAGGTGTTGCCCCCGTGCTGGAAGGTGGCCAGTCCGCTCATCTGTCCGCTCACTTCTGGTGTGGACCAGTACTCGGATGAGCCGCTGGTCGAGATGCGGTAGATTCGAAAAGTAGTTGACTGGCTGTAGGTCTCCCAGATGTGGTCGTCTGGCACCTCAAAGGACATGCCCCTGCCGTTGGTTCCTGCAGGATTCGCAAAAGGTACACTCCAGGTGCCGCTAGTGTTACGGTAGTGCATATCACTATCCGACCAGGCATTAATGTACCAGCCGTATGGACTGGGCCAGCTATGGCAGAGTCCGAAGTTAAACATGGATCCGCCGTAGTTGATGTCAACATTCCAGTATTCAGCACCAGTATTTCCGTTAATACCACGGAGTTTGTCATCTCCGTTATCCATCATGCCGAAGCTTGACGACGAGGTGTACTGCATGTTCAGGCCAAGAATGTGACTCGCACTCGGAACATTGAAGGTATTCACAGCAGTGAGAGTGATGGCATCTTCTCCCACAGGTGGAGTTCCAGCAGGTATTGAAGAGTCAACTCCGTGGTCGTCTATCCAGCCAAAAGCCAGAAGAGGAAGGAGCAGTAGAACACATATTGATTTCATTGTCTTAACCTTTCAGTTTCGCCCTGCACGAGTTTGAACCTTTCGAACTCGTAAAGGGCATAGTTGTCCTTACAGTTTAATTGTACTCCCTCGGAGAGGGTAATGCAAGCTCTGAGACCGTCCCGTATTCTCTCCGTCCTTCCCGATCAGCTGAACTGAGAAACAGCTTCAGCAGTATTTCACCGTCCATGGGTTCTGAAAAAGAGCTTCAGGAGAGCGGAGGATTCCTCTGCCCGGCAGCCCCCGAAGGCAGAGGGGTAGTGATTGAGCCCCACCATGGAGAGGACGTCAGTCACTGAGCCGAAGGCTCCGAAACGCTTGTCCCAGGCTCCGTAGATTATTCTGGGGATACGGGCAAGAACTGCAAGCCCGGCGCACATCAGACAGGGCTCGAGAGTGGAGTAGAGAATGCAGCCCTCCAGACGCCAATCACCAAGATCGGCTGCTGCTTCGGAAATGACGAGGTGCTCCGCATGTGCATGCGGTAGAGACCTTTCCCTGGTCCTGTTCCTGTCAGAATAGATTTTACCGGATGGAGAAAGGAGTACTGCTCCGACCGGAACCTCTCCGGCATCGAAAGCTT
>QNDS01000396.1 GCA_003644925.1 Candidatus Fermentibacterota bacterium | reverse complement strand
TTGCTCGGCATTCAGCAAATTGGTCTGCCGGTGCGGGTCGTAACGCGAGAAACAGGGCTGTGCCCAAACCTGATAACACTACCAAAACCGCGATGATTGCAAAAAGCCGTGACATATGAGAATTCCTTTTATGTATCTGGCCTATAAATCGGTGCAATCAACGCAATATTCAACAGCCAATATTGTCGCTATCGAGTTTTCTATTGGATGCGCAAGTTCCGCCTGATAATCTTTTGTAATGTTTGACGCACCATTAAAACTTTTTAATAGCACCGCACGCAGCAAGTGGCTCCGCTTGCGGACGCTGATACTTTTGCGCTGGCTAGCGATTACAGGCCAACTTGGTGCAATAGTAATCGCCAGTCGATTTCTTGAAATTGATCTTAGGCTCGACCTTTGCGCAACCGCGTTAGGCGTTTCTGTTGCCTTTAATATCGTCACAACCGTCATATTTCCGGCCAATAACCGCCTGACGGAACAGGGCGCGATCCTAACCTTGATGTTTGATCTCTTTCAACTCGCATTCCTTGTGTCGTTGACAGGCGGGCTCTCAAACCCGTTTGTTTTTCTAATGTTGGCACCAGTTACAATTTCCGCGGCAGCATTAACCTTACGTGCAACCGTTATAATCGGCTTAGTGTTCGTTTCGCTCATATCGCTGCTGGTGTGGATTTACATTCCATTAACAACTTTGTCCGGTGAGCTGATTCAATTACCCGATTTATTGATTTATGGCACATGGGCGGCGTTGGTCACTTCCGGCGTTTTTCTTGCAGTGTACGCGCACCGCGTAACGGAAGAAACATTCTCGATGTCCGAAGCCTTAACCGCAACCCAGCTCGCATTAGGCCGTGAGCAACGTCTGACCGCATTGGGCGGAGTCGTTGCCGCTGCGGCCCACGAACTTGGAACACCGCTAGCTACCATAAAGCTGGTAGCCGCGGAATTGGCGGATGAGATGGAGGATCACCCGCATCTTTACGACGATGCAAAACTGATCGGGACTCAAGCCGACCGTTGCCGTGATATTTTGCGAGACATGGGCCGCACAGGTAAAGACGATACCCATCTGCACCACGCCCCAATTTCCGCAGTGATCGAAGAAGCCGCGGCGCCCCATATGGATCGTGGAAAAATGATTATGATCCGTATTGATGGCGCGTTGCGCACTGACCTCGTTCCTGATCAACCCGAGATCCCCCGCCAGCCAGAAATTATCCACGGCCTTCGCAACCTTGTCCAGAACGCGGTGGATTTTTCGGCAGCGCGCGTGTGGATCGATATAGATTGGGATGAAAGGGAGCTGCGAATTCACGTTGGTGATGATGGAACAGGGTATCCGCCCGACCTGATTGGGAAAATTGGTGACCCGTTTGTTCGTAAGCGGGCTGACAAGAGAACGCCTCAAGCTGCGCGGCCTGAATACGAGGGTATGGGGTTGGGATTGTTCATTGCAAAGACACTGTTGGAGCGATCGGGTGCTCGCCTGACGTTTGCAAATGGATCCGAAGCACCAGGAAAACGGGCCGCGTCACCCTCAGGGCCACCTGAATTTGCGCGCCCAACGGGTGCCATTGTCGAGGTCGTCTGGTGTAGATCGGATATCGAGGCCGAACACTCCACAGTTCGCGGCCCCCTTGGCGAAAACCCTAAATTCGACTAACGTATCAATCTTGTACGGTTATTGAACTATAAATTCAGCGTGAAGCGCTCCCGCCGCCTTGATAGCCTTCAAAATATCAATCATGTCCTGCGGCGAGACGCCCAACGCGTTCAGTCCTTCGATCACCTCAGGCAGCGAAACCGCATCATCGACCAAGGCCAACCCAATTCCGGGCTCTTCGTCGATACCAACTTGAGTACGAGGAACCACAATCGATTCACCCGATTGGGAAAACGGATTGGGCTGCACCACCAACGGTGCCTCTTTGACTCGTAGAGTTAGGTTTCCTTGCGATATAGCCACGCGGGAAATACGCACATCATCACCCAGCACAATAGTTCCGGATCGTTGATCGACGACAACTCTGGCTTTTTGTGCTGTAATAACTTCGATATTTTCCAACATACTTATCAGGTGCGCTGGGCTTGGTGCACCAGAACGCTGTATATCAAGTTGTACGGTGCCAGAATCCATCATCAGCGCGATAGGCTTTCCAAAACTGTTATTGATTGCCTCCTCAATTCGAACCGCCGTCGTAAAATCCGGGTTTCGCAGCGCAATTCGCATGTCTCTCATGTCGGACAGAGCAAAATCAACCTCGCGCTCTACCCGCGCACCAGCCGGAATAACTGCCGACGTCGGAACGCCGCGCACTACTTCCGCAGCGTCGCCTGACACGGATACACCTCCAGCAATCAGCGACCCCTGCGCAACCGCATAGATATTGCCATCTGCCGCACTCAGCGGAGTCATAATCAATGTTCCTCCCCTCAAGCTTTTTGAATCACCGATAGCCGATACGGTGACATCAATTTGGCCACCGGCACGCGCAAAAGCCGGTAAATTAGCCGTCACAAGTACGGCCGCAACGTTTTTCGGGCGAAATTGTTCGCCAACAACATTAATGCCCAAACGCTCCAGCAAATTGGCGAGCGCCTCTTCTGTGAACGGTGAATTTCGAAGGCCGTCGCCTGTTCCATTCAAACCAACTACAAGCCCGTAACCAACCAAATCGTTGCCACGAACACCGTCGTATTCTACCAAATCCTTAATCCTGACCGCTGCGCCGAATGAAATGGACGGCCCAAAGAGTGCGATCAGAACTAATGGGGCGTATCGCAGTATTTTCAAAGTGTTCACGCGTCACCTCAAATAGTTCGTTAATGAAAGGTTCGATAAACGTGCCGTAATTGTATAAATTGTCTGCAGCTGAATTTGCAAAGCCTCGAACTTTGTTGCCGTCTCGTACGGGTCTGTTGAAATCATCGAAGACCTCTCCAGCTCGAAAACGCCGCTCATCGAGCGATTTCTCGCTTCCGCGCTCTCAATCCGGCCTTCTGCAAAGCCTA
>QNDS01000395.1 GCA_003644925.1 Candidatus Fermentibacterota bacterium | reverse complement strand
TGTGGGCGGTTTGAGTTTCGTGATCATCAACACCGAACCGGACAGGCAGCGGAAAGCGGTTGAGGAGTTCCTGCGATACACCGGTTTTGCCTACTCCGATGGATTCGAGGATGACAGGTTCAGGACATGTGTTCTGGAGGCTGCCGATTCTCCAGCGGTTCTTATCCGGTCACGTAAGACCGGAACGAACCCCTTCTCGAGCTTCAATACCGCTCCGAAGGCGGCGCACCTTCCCAATACTCGCCTGGAGACGTTTGTCTTCACCACTCCCGACCTTGGCAGATACTCATCGATTCAGAGTTCAAGAGGAGTGTATTTCCAGAATTCCATTCTGGATACGGGCAGTATGCTCTTTCAGCAATCCATTCCTTCTCAGTTCCACGGCTGTTCTATCGGATTTGTCCAGTGGAAGGGCGGCTCGAAGAACTTCAGGACACCAGGCTGCTCCAGCCTGGACTGGGAGTTCGTAAAACCTTCATCTGCGCATCTGAATCATATCTTCGAACTCGATCATATCGCGACCAGGGTTCACGCACAGCATCGGGACGAGGCTATTATCGAGTTCATGGAGCTGACCAACTACAACTTTTCCCTGGCCATTTATGTAAAGGGTTTCAACTCCATCACCAGTGTTGCCAGGCTCTCGGAAAACGATTTCGCGATGGTCTTCACATCGGGGATTCTACCAGACATCGGGCAGGAGGATGCCGGACCGACCGAGCAGTTCATAAGGAACTACGGCACAAGGGTGCACCACCTTGCATTCAGAACCGAGGAGATAGATTCTACCTACAGGGCGCTGGTTAATGACGGGATGGGTTTCCTGCTGGAGCTTGTTGGATCACCTGAAGAGGGTCTGCAGCAGACCTTCTCTCTTGGATCCCCAAGCACGCTCCTGGTGAACGAGTACATTCAGAGGTACGGTGGTTTCGACGGGTTCTTCACAAGCGGCAATGTAACCCTGCTGACCGAGTCCACGGGCAGACAGTAACCGTTTTTCAGATGGTGTCATCACGAATAGAGTGGAAGCACGAGACCTGGAACCCCGTTACCGGGTGCAGCCCTGTGAGCGAGGGGTGCGATCATTGCTACGCCAGGGGTATTGCCCTGAAGCTTCAGGCTATGGGCGTTGATAAGTATCGCAGCGGATTCTCTGTTGCGGTGCACGAGGACGCGCTGGATATACCTCTTAGATGGAGAAAGCCAAGAATTGTATTCGTTACTTCCATGGGAGATCTGATGCATCCGGATATCCCGGATGCTTTCGTAATGAGGGTTCTGGATGTGATGCGCCGCTGCGACAGGCATGTATTTCAGATACTTTCGAAGAGGCCGGAGCGTATGGCTGAACTCTCGGGGAGGATATCCTGGCCTTCCAACGTATGGGCGGGGACGACTGTAGAGAACAGGAAGGTCTATCATCGTCTTGAAAGCCTGCGCAGGGTGGATGCTGTAGTGCGTTTCATCTCCTTCGAGCCTCTGCTGTCGGATGTGAGCGATGCGGACCTTACAGGTATTCACTGGGCCGCTGTTGGCGGTGAATCAGGTCCTGATGCCCGGCCGATGAAGATTGAATGGGCACGTGCTCTTCGGGACAGATGCATTGCCGAGGGGATCTCCTTCTTCTTCAAACAGTGGGGCGGGGCGCATCATTCCTCGGGCGGGAGGACACTGGATGGCAGAATATGGGATGAGATGCCGGATCCCTCTGGACAGCTCAGCTTTATCTGAAACCCGTTACCTTTGTCGTTGGATTGATCTATTCTATCCTGTTAATCATCTGATTTATAATGTCTTCCGGGAAATACATAACTGGTATTCCTGTTTTTGAACCATTCAACCAACTTCAGAACACCGATATAATTCAGCACGATACCTAGAATGATGCCTGCTATCCAAACCAGCGGTGTTGCTGAACCGCTGCGGATGACGAGGTAGAAAAAACAGACCGAGATGGGTAAAAACAGAATAACGGAAGTCAACATTCCGGGATTGTACAGTGTTCTTCCTTTAATGTTGAAAATGAATGTATGCCCGATAAAGTTACCTGATGAAACCATCATGGCCGCTATGCCCAGCCAGATGGCATTTTCAGCGAAAATCACGGCCAGTGAATAGAACAGCCAGCCTGTTGTAAGGTTGACTATTAGAGCAGAATTGCTGTTAAGGGGAAACCTGTCCGGCTGTGTACTTGAAAACATGACCGAGTTCAGCATTTCCGGAAAGTAGCCCGGGAAGCGGTATTCTTCGAACTGATGCAGGAGCAGGGCAACAAGATTGAGGTAGAGCAGCAGTTTCAATCCGCTTACATTACCGATGAACAGAAACGCACCGATAATGATAGCGGCTATGAACCCTATATCGAACCAGTGATTTCTCAGAAATCTCATCTTCCTCCTGTCCTGCATCTCAATCCAATTATAACTATTTCCGATTATACCAGTACCGGAAATGCAGATGTCGATTTGGTCCTGGAATCTCTCTTTACTTGACATGCTTATGCTTCATCTCTACTTTCCTTAATCTCTGGTATTTGATCATTTTCATATGTGAGGAGCTTTTATGAGACCGATATTCAGGTTGCTGAGCGATGAGCTTATCGAACGGATTGTTTCCGAAGCGAGGGATATTCTGTGTAACCTGGGCATGGAAATCCATAACGATGGTGTTCTCTCCATGCTGTCGGACCATGGAGCTTCAGTTGATTCGGGGATAAACCATGTGCATTTCACGGCTGATATCATCGATAAAGCTCTTGCAGCAGCGCCGGATTCAGTTAAGCTTTTCGATGTTATGGGCAGGCTGACACATGATCTTACGGATCATAATGTTTACTTCACTCCCGGCTCCGCGGCTATCAACATTCTTGATCCCCACAGCGGCGAGATCAGAAAGCCGTTCACTGCCGATTATATAGAGTATGCAAAGCTTGTAAGCAGGCTGGATAACATCGCTTCGCAGAGCACTGCATTCATCCCGTCGGATGTTCATGAGAAAATATCGGACAGCTACAGGCTG
>QNDS01000394.1 GCA_003644925.1 Candidatus Fermentibacterota bacterium | reverse complement strand
TGATCAGGTCCCGATAGCATTTAGCCAGGCGCTCACGCTGCCAGGCCTGGACCAACTCCAGTTCCGCCAGCGGAAAGCCGGGTTCATCCAGTTTGGCAGCAAAGTTATGGCTGTCGGTCAGGGCCTGTCTCAGGAGCGGTGCATTTTTCTTCAAGATTCATTGTCCTCGTCGAGCCCCCTGATAGCTTCCAACAATTCTTTTGCCCTGCGCCGGAACAAGGCCAGCGCCTCGATATGCGCATAACGAACAATACCTTTTTCATCCACCAGGAAAACCGCTCTCTTCATGCCAAGCGCACCTTTGCAACCATATAGTCTCGCCACTTCGAGATCCGGATCCGAAAGCAACACAAACGGCAGGTCATGTTTGTTACGGAATGCACGGTGAGACTCGAGGTCATCGGAGCTGATACCGACCACTGATACGCCCAAATCGGCGAACGACTCGATGCCATCACGGTATTCACATAACTGACGAGTGCAAATCGGCGTATTGTCACCGGGGTAAAAAACCAACAGCACCCTCTCACCCATATGCGATGACAAGCGGTAATCATCACCACTGTCACTTTGCAGTGTGAAATCAGGAGCCTTGTCATTCAACTCGATCATTTACTCTCTCCTTCCGGTAAATCTACTTTTTAAGTTAACCACGCTGGTCAATCATTAGCTGCGCCGTTAAAATTGATGGCTTACACACAGGCTCCCCAATATGCTCACAATACACCAGGCACAGGCTCCTAACCAGACGCAATCCCGGTCCAAAACCGGTCTCGCAATTGCTGGTGGAGGCCCGGTTGGTGCCATTTATGAATTGGGGGCGCTGCGGGCAGTCGATGAAAGCATTGACGGCCTGAAACTGCATCAGCTGGATACCTATGTGGGAGTCAGCTCCGGCGCACTCATCGCTGCCAGTCTCGCCAACGGTATCACAACGGAAGAATTGTGCCGGATTTTCCTGAGCAAGGAATATGCCAGCCTGAAATTTGAGCCCGAACGTTTCCTGCAACCAGCCTATCGCGAGTATTTCCAGAGAGCCACCAGGCTGCCCGGCATTCTGACCGAAACACTGCTTGGCCTGATCAGGAACCCCCGCCAATCCGTGATCTCACAACTGATCAGCGAGCTGGGAAAAGCTGTTCCCAGCGGCATCTTCGACAATGAAACCCTGCATGACTTTCTGGAACAGGCTTTCAAACTCACGGGCAACAGCAATCAGTTCGACGACCTCGATTGTCAGCTATTTATCGTAGCGGTAGATCTGGACAGCGGCACAGCGGTCCGTTTTGGCAGCGAGACACATCGCGATGTCTCCATCTCACGCGCAGTCCAGGCCAGTGCCGCCCTGCCTGGCCTTTATCCACCCGTTGAGATTAACGGGCACTTTTATGTCGACGGTGCATTGCGCCGGACACTGCACGCTTCGGCTGCCCTGGATGAAGGTACCGACTTTCTGATCGGTGTGAACCCGCTGGTTCCATTTGATGCGGGAGCACCGGGCCAGGACGATGAAGTTTCTGACCGGAGGCTGACCCGGGGTGGTTTGCCACTGATATTGTCACAGACATTTCGTGCCCTGATCCAGTCACGCATGGAAGCCGGCTTCAGAAAATACTACAGCAGCCATCCTTTTGCGGATCTTATCTTGATGGAACCGGACCGTGACGACGAGGCGGTCTTCTTCACCAATATCTTCAGTTATGCCGACCGTAAAGCACTGTGTGAGCACGCCTACCAGGCCAGCCGACGAGACCTGCTCGCCCGGGCTGACAAGCTTCGTCCGATTCTGGAACGACACGGTATGTCCCTGAACATGGAATTACTGAAAGATGAGGACCGCACCCTTGACATAAGCATTGGTGAGGGACAATCAAGCCACGCGCCAATAGCACGTAGCCTTTGCAGCGTACTCAAAGATCTGGATGACCTGCTGGACGATCGAAAGACCGGATAAAACCTACCCATGAAATTCAAAAAAATCACCCGAGGCGCATTTGTGCCCCTGATCATTTTTTCTTGCCTTTTTCTACAGGCCTGTACCTCTACAGCGCAAACAACCGAATCGGCACAGGATAGCCTCAGACAGCAGATCGACCTGATCATTGAGGGCGACTACGTCGTCAGCATGGAGAAGGACGGCACTGTTTACAGGGACGCAGCCGTCGCCGTGGATAAGGGCCTGATTATAGCCATCGGCCCTGCCAGTGAGATTTCTTCCGCGTATCAATCTTTGAGCACGCTCAAGGGTGACAATAATATTGTCATGCCGGGCCTGATCAACGGGCACTCTCATGCGGCGATGACACTGTTACGCGGCGTTGCCGAGGACATGGCGTTGCTGGATTGGCTCAATAAATATATTTTCCCGGCCGAGGTAAAATTTGTGGATGCCGAATTTGTCCGCATCGGTACCGAGCTGGCCTGTTGGGAAATGATTCGTGGCGGCACCACCACTTTCGTGGATATGTACTATTACGCCGACATCACCGCCGAGGTCGTTGAATCCTGTGGAATGCGGGCCATCATCTCTGCCACCGTGATCGACCAGCGCAGCCCGGACTCTGAGAACGCGGCCGACTCCATAACAAAGGGTCTCGCATTCATTGAGCGCTGGAAGGACAAGAATCCACGTATTACACCTGTATTCGGTCCGCATTCCAATTACACACTAAATGCCGAACAACTGCGTGCGGTTCGCGATGCCGCTATCGATGCCGGCGTGGCGATTAACGTCCATATGTCCGAGTCCCCTTACGAGGTACAGCACTCCAAAGAAAGTTATGGCACGACCAGTATCGAGTTCTACGATTCCATCGATTTTTTTGATGCGCCCACGGTCGGAGCACATGTCGTGTGGCCGACGGAGGCCGAGATTGCAATCCTGGCCGAGCGCAAGGTTGGCGTCATTCACAATCCGACATCGAATATGAAAACCGCTGCCGGCATCGCGCCGGTGACTGCGATGTTAAAGGCCGGCATACATGTCGGGCTGGGTACAGACGGCGCCGCCAGTAACAATGACCT
>QNDS01000393.1 GCA_003644925.1 Candidatus Fermentibacterota bacterium | reverse complement strand
TTACTTATTTGTTTTCCGACAAATAAATTAGTGGTTGTGTGAGCAACTGGTGTTGTATCATCAGAACCATCTGAACTGTAAAATGCAACCCATTGTTGTGCATTTTCATTAAAGCTCATCACTTGCCCTAGTACCACAGGACTTACAAAAGTTTGTGTATATCCAACATTTTCACTCTTAGATGCAGCCCAGTCACCTTGTTCATTCGTATCAAAAGAATTCACTTTAGCAGCACTTACGTTTCTGTCATCAAAGACATGATCGCCTTCTTCTACAACAATACAATGCACAGCACCTGCAGTGACAGACTCCGCTGGGACTTTTGCACTTTGTATCCTGATGTACATACTGTCTGTTTCTATATGGCTTAGTCTTACTACAGCTGGGTTATTTGCTTCTGTTCCACTATTGTCTTTTTCCAAAGAATAGGTACAAGTAGCTATTGGGCTTGTATAGCTATTTCTAAAGCTTACTTTTTGCCATACTTCACTTACCGAAGCTACTTCTTGTACTTCCATCCATGCCAAGTTAGTATCTTGATCAAAGATCCAGTATGATACTTTTTCATCAGTATGTGCTCTATCAAGAGAAGAATGATTATACTCATCTATGGCCAGATATAGTTCATCTGCTTGGAAAGGTACAGACCCATCATGATAGAATTGTGCCCATCCTCCATCAGTACCAATCATACCAGACATGGTAGCTACACCCAAAGAATAAGTACCGTTTACATCATAGAATTCATCCTGAACTGAACCTCCTCCATTAACCCCAATTATGCTTTCGATTCCCATTTTCACTTCGTAGTTTGCTCCACCGAAGCTACCGTTGGCATTGGACCCTTCGTCTATGACGATGTAACCCAAGACTTCATGAGGCTCAAGTGCTACAATAGACAAGGTTACATTTCCTTCTGTACCTACATCATCTGTAGGGAAAGAAAAGACGGCAGCAGTCGTATTTGTATCTTCTACTGCATCATATAAACCGTTGTTGTTTCCTGCACTGTCATCTATGCTAATGTTAGCATCAAAAAGACCAGAACCTACAGATAAGTTTTGCTCTGCCCATGACAAGGTAGCTACAATGTCATTTTCTCCATTAGAAGTAACCAAAGAATCTAAGATTACAGAAATGCTATAAGCTTTAAGCGTTGTTTCTGCACTTAGCACCGTATATGGTATAGACACTATATGTCCTGCTGACCCTATGCTACCTGAGTTTGTGTTTGTACTGGTAAGTACTGAGATAATGTCGGCATTATCTATGCTGATATTTGTGCTCAGTACTGCTACAAAGCTATAAGATGCAGGACTATCAGATAGGTTTCCATCTGTTATGCTTACTGTAGAGTTATAATCTCCATACAAGGCAGAAGTGACATTCACATCACACTCACCATTAGCATCTGTAGTACAAGTAGCAGAACTCAAAGTTACCCCTACTGGTTCACTAAAGCTCACTGTTTCACCTGATACAGGATTGTTATTTGTATCTAGTATAGTTGCTCTTAGTGTGTTGTTAGCATCATCATTTGCAAAGGCATTATTAGCAATGACTGCTACTGTAGATGTACTTGCATTTGCATCACCTGCTGTGAAAGTCACTGTTTTTGAATCACTTATACCTCCTGCACCTGTAATGCCTGCACCATAGATAACATCCTCAGCTATAATTGAAGTAGCGGTGTAGCTATAGCTACCATTACTATCATTTGATACAACACTTACAAGAGAAGAACCTGCTTGTATTGCCGTAACATTAGCATCATCCAAAAGATGTCCGCTAGCATCTCTTGCGATGATTGTTACTGTAGTCTGCGCTACTCCATCTGCCACAAGATTAATAGGTGTGGCTGTAAGCGTAGAAGTATCTGCATCTGCTGCTCCCACAGTAAAGCTTACTGTTAAATCTGGAGTAATTGGAGTAGCATCTACCGTAGCTGTATAATTAACATCACCCACATTAGAAGAGCTTACTGTATAAGTGTAAGTACCATCTGCCGCAGTAGAACCATTTCCTGAGATATTTGAATCACTAGGATTACCTACAAGTGTAATGGCTACATTTTCTATAGGATTATCATTAATATCTTTGGCAGTTACAGTAATAGTAGCTTGGCTTGTACCGTTTGCTAGTACAGTAGAAGTGTTAGTTTCCACCGTAGAATGGCTCACATTAAGGTCTCCTGCTACAAAAGTCATGGCTGGAGTTGAAAAAAGTGGGTCTCCATTCACATCTACTCCACCAAAGTACTGATCAGCTATCGTTATCGTAGCATTAGACTCACATACGCCACTGCTATTTGTAGTACAATCTGCAAGTCCTAAAATAGTATAAGCAAAACTTACTGTTGCACCCGCAATAGGATTAGAATTCACATCAAGTGCTGTGACTTGTATGGTATTAACTTCTATACCATCTGCTACTGAATTATCTTTCGTAATACTGGCTGTTGAAAGGGCTCCACTAAAAACCTGAGGCGTAAAGGTCACTGTGGCATTATCTGTAATGCCTACGGTACTTATTGTTGCTGTATAGTTGATGTCTCCTGCGTTGAGGGCGCTTACCGTATAGGTGTAAGTACCATTCTCATCTGTGTTTCCGTCTGCTGAGATAGTACTTGTTGCTGTACTGGATAATACTACTGCTGCATTAGGGATTAGATTATCAAATTCATCTTTGGCAGTCACTGTAATGGTAGCTTGGCTCACGCCATCTGCCACTACAGAAGAAACATTTGTATCTACTTCTGAGTTTCCTGCATTTGCTACAGCTGGAGTAAAGGTAATCACCTGTCTTGTAAGCACATCTGTGCTTCCCACTGTGACCGTATAATTAACATCTTTTGCTATGTCTGAAGAAACGCTAAAGGTAGAAGTACCATCTCCTGCTGTATCAGCACCTCCAGTGATAGTTGAAGCAGAGTCTCCCGCAAGTGATACTGCTGCACCAGAGATGAGGTTACCAAATTCATCTTTGGCAGTAACTGTAAGTATTGCCGTATTTACTCCAGCGCCTA
>QNDS01000392.1 GCA_003644925.1 Candidatus Fermentibacterota bacterium | reverse complement strand
GGCATGAACATAATGCTTCCAGAGGATTACACAGCTTCTGTTACAGCACGTTTGCAGAATGTTGGCTGGAGGGATGCACTTACCGCAATATTGAACTCACAGGGTCTGGTAGCTAGCACTCAGGGCAATGTTCTGAGAGTACTGCCAAGAGATAATTTCTATTCAGAAATTAATCAGATGGCATCTACCCGTCATGACAGAGAGAACCTTCAGGAGCTCCAGACGCAGATATATGTAATCAGATATGCTACAGCACAAAGTCTGAATACTGCTCTCACGACAGCTCTTTCGGATAGAGGTCAAATCTCAATTGATGAAAGAACAAACTCTCTTATTGTCACGGATATTCCTTACAAGCTGGAGGAAGTAGGCAGGCTGCTGCCGATCCTGGACAGTCCGACAGCACAGGTAATGATCGAAGCGAAACTGGTCGAAATTGATGCCAGCTACGCTAACGAAATGGGCATTGACTGGTCGATGGGGAATCTGAACAGGGTCAATAATCTGCTGCAGGGAGGCGCAAGCTCCAATGGTCTTTCAGTAGGAGACCCAACAGGATCCATTTCATTCGGAACCATTACCAATATGTTCGATGTGAGCGCTGTCCTAACTATGCTGGAATCCCAGAATCATGCGCATATTCTGTCAGAACCAAGGATAGCAATAATAGATAATATGACCGGTTCGGTTGTTTCCGGTAAGCAGATACCGCTGACACTTCAGGATGCGAGCGGGAACACATATATACAGATGTTTCAGGTTGGAGTTGAGCTGACTGTAACACCTCATATCAACGCAGACAATAACGTGACTCTTGAGCTCAATCCTGTCGTAAGCGAGCTTTCCGGAGAGTCAACTTCATCGCAGCAGCCCATAATCCTCACCCAGAGCGCAAATACGACCCTAATGATAGACGACGGCGCTACTGCGGTTATTGGCGGAATAATGAGAAGCAAACACACAACTGTAAGAAGAGCTATCCCGATACTTGGACATATACCTCTTCTCGGAGATCTGCTTTTCTCCTACAATTCTGAGCGAGAAGAAAGTACTGAGCTTGTAATATTCGTTACGCCACACATTATCAGGCCTTACTAAAACAAGGCCAGAGTGATCAGACTTGGGCGGGGAAAGTGGAAAGGTCACATTCTCCGCCCTTCATCTAAACTGTGCAGACCTACTTCATCACTTGTCAGAGGTGCATTTCTTGATATTGCCGGAACTAATCTTATAGATTCTGCCATAGTGTGGGATCTTTGTGCAGGATCAGGAGCAGTGGGTCTTGAAGCACTCAGCTGGGGGGCCGCATATTGTGTATTCGTTGATAGAAACCCCCGTTCAACATCGTTCATCAGAGCATTCCTGAAAGAACACAATGCAATGGATCGCGCAGAAGTAATTACCGGTAGCATAAAAGAGTATATTAAAACTAATGTTTCTGTACCTGACATTGTATACATTGATCCGCCGTACAGGTACAACAGGGTATACGAATGGACAGACAGTATAGAATGGAATCATATTCTTTCGAAGAATGGGGCGGTTTTCGTTGAATGTGGAGATGAAGGCATGATGAATGAAACCTGGAAAAAGAGAAAATACGGAGACAGCTATCTCTGCTGGAAGATAATGAGGGAAGTCCAATGAGAATTATCTATCCTGGTACATTCGATCCTGTAACCCTCGGACATCTTGACATAATAAGACGGGCGGTCAACATTTTCAGTGAAATTGAAGTCGCTGTGGTTACGCGGTCTTTGAAATCACTCTGCTTTCCGATTGAAGAGAGGGTAAGACTCCTCAGGGAATCTCTAGCTGAAGCTGGACTGTCAGGAATAGAAGTATCTGCATTTGATTCCCTGCTTATTGAGTATATGAAGAAGAAGAATTATCGTACCTTTATCAGAGGTCTTCGGGCCAACTCCGATTTTGAGTATGAGTTTCAGATGCAACTGATGAATAGAAGACTGGCACCTGAGATAACGGGGCTTTATCTTATGCCTTCGGAGGACAATATGTATCTCTCCTCTACACTGGTAAAAGAGATTGCCAAGTATGGTGGAGAATTATCCTCTCTGGTTGCGGTATGCGTGAGAAAAGCTCTAGAGAAAAAATATGGATCTGCCACAGGAAATGGATAAAGTATGAAATACTCCAGAACTATTTTGTCGCTATCACCCTCTGCGACTCTGCAGTTAAGCGCAAAAGCAAAGGAACTGAAAAAATCGGGAAAGGATATTATTTCGCTGACAGCAGGTCAGCCCGATTTCCCTACTCCAGCTCCAATCGTTAAGGCAGGGATAAAGGCGATAGAGGATGGAAAAACAGGTTACACACCAAGTACTGGTATAATTGAGCTGAAAGAGGCTGTGGCCGAAAGCTATTCAATCAGAAGAAATATAGAATGGAAAGCTTCAAACGTAGTAGTCAGCTGCGGGGCGAAGCACAATCTGGCTAATCTCATAAGGGCGGCTGTCAATCCAGGAGACAAGGTACTTATTCCAAAGCCATACTGGGTCAGTTATCCGGAAATGGTCAAGGCTGCCGGTGGAATTCCCGTTTTACCGGAGACATGCATTAATCCTGAAGAAATACTTAAAGCAGCGGACCAGGGTGTGGTTGGGCTACTCCTTAATTATCCTTCAAACCCTTCCGGATACGTTCCGTCAAGTAATGAAATGAAAAGCATCGCAGATGCAATCGCTGATACGGATATGTGGGTTATATCTGATGATATTTATGAAGATCTGGTTTATCTTGAAGGTGAAGCCCCACATATTCTTGATTACAGACCGGAACTAAGTTCGAGAACAGCTGTTGTTTCCGGTGTATCGAAAACTTATGCCATGACTGGATGGAGAATCGGTTACTCACTTGCAAATAATGAATGGTCCAGGGTTTGTGGTGTATTTCAGGCACATTCCACTTCAAACCCCTGTTCGATATCTCAGTGGGCAGCCCTCGCAGCGGTTGAAGGAAAGGCTGATGAGGAAAAATGTAAAATGTACAATTCCTTCAGGGATAGAAGGGATT
>QNDS01000391.1 GCA_003644925.1 Candidatus Fermentibacterota bacterium | reverse complement strand
CTGAAAAAAGCTATGAGCATGGCAATTGAAGGAGCCAGCTGGGTTCCGATAAACCTCTCCTACGGACAATCTTCAGACGACGCTCTGCAGATACTTGAGAAGAAGATCAGGGAAACCGAACTGCTCACGGATATGGTACCTCCAGCCTGGCTTGCGCTGAGATTGCTGGAACAGGATTCACATACGATCAGCAGGATCGAGAAGCTGAATTCGCCCGCAGGAGATGAAACACTGGACATGTCAGCTGATCTGGCAGATAGAGTTTTCAGGGAGATGAACGACGAAACCGAAGGTGTCATAGCCGATCACAGGTACGGGTTTGTTGCGGGGGTCGTCAAACGGATAAAAAGCAATTCATCCCTGAACAGGGTATACCTTTCTGACAGGATAGACAGGTTTCTGACTAATCCCTTTCTGGGCCCTGTTGTCATGGCTGCCGTACTGTTCGGTCTTTTCCAGTTCACATTCTTCATAAGCAGCGGTCCAATCGCGTTGATGGAGGGGTTCTTCAGCTGGCTCCACACTGTTGCATGGAACATCCTGCCGGAAGGACTGATCAGATCAATGGTAGTCAGCGGAGCCATCGACGGCGTCGGGGGTGTAGTTGGTTTTGTACCCCTGATCATGTTCATGTTCTTCTTCATATCCATTCTTGAGGACACGGGCTACATGGCAAGAATTGCGTTCCTGATGGATAGAATATTCCGGAAATTCGGTCTTCACGGAAACTCCATAGTCCCCTTCATAGTATCCGGAGGGATCAGCGGCGGATGCGCGGTGCCGGGTATAATGGCCGCCAGAACACTCAGGGACCCTAAGGAAAGAATCGCCACCATACTCTCCGTTCCCTTCATGAACTGCGGTGCAAAACTTCCGATATATGCTCTTCTTATAGCGGCCTTCTTCTCCGCTTACGAAGGTCTGATGCTCTTTCTGCTTATACTCATTTCGTGGACATTTGCACTTCTCTCCGCCAGGATGCTGCGTTCGACAGTACTGAAGGGCGAATCAACTTCATTCGTTCTTGAGCTTCCTCCCTACAGACTTCCCTCAATCAGAAGCCTCCTGATACACATGTGGGAGAGAACATGGCTCTACCTGAGGAAAGCTGGAACCGTTATCCTGTTTGCCTCCGTTGTAATGTGGACCCTGATGACTTTCCCAACTCTGCCTGCTGATCAGGCGTCCTCACTCACCGGCAACGAACTTGCGCAGGCAAGACTGTCGTATTCCATTGCAGGCAGGGCCGGCAGGGCATTCGAAAGCATCACAAAACCACTTATGGGATTTGACTGGAAAACGGATGTAGCGCTTATCGGCGGATTCGCAGCCAAGGAGATCGTGGTTTCCACTCTTGGCACAGTCTATTCTATGGGAGAAATTGATGCTGATGATTCATCATCCCTTTCGCAAAGGCTTGCAGATGAGGAGGGATGGAACCCGGTAATGGCATTTGCTCTTATCATGTTCACCATGCTGTACATTCCATGTATAGCCACAATCGCTGTCATCAAGCGTGAGACACGTTCATGGAAATGGGCGGGGTTCGCAATCGTTTACACAACAGGCGCTGCGGCGGCGGTTGCGACAGCCGCATACCAGATAGGGATGCTGTTTCAATAAAGCCTGAAAATTACTAGATAACGAATCCAGGTTCGAGCATTGTATTCTTGGGTATGACGATGATGCCGTCACGAATGCAGTAGAGATCCGAAGAGTATTCCAGAATACCCTCACTGTTCTCGAGCCTGCACCCATCGCCGATCCTGGCATTCTTATCGATTATCGCGTTCTTTATGATGCAGTTCTCCCCTATTCCAAGGGGCAGCATCCCGCTCCGGATAGTCCTGGGGTCAAGGTAGTGACCATCCGGGTAATCCGAACCGATGAACACACATTTCTCCATTACAGTTCCGCTTCGGATCTTTCCGCGCAAGCCCACAATACAGTCACTGAACGATACTCCATTTGCATCGGAAGCATCGCAAATTATCGTGTTATTCAAACTGCAGTTGTTTATCCGTGCCCCTGGAAGAGCCCTTGCCCGGGTATAAAGGGGAGAGAAGCTGGTATACATATCAAAGTCAGGGTCGGGACGCGCCATATCCAGGTTGGCCTTGAAGAAACTGGAGATGGTCCCGATATCGGACCAGTAACCGTCGAACATATACGAAGCAACTCTGTATGAACCTATGGAATGAGGTATGATCTCCTTCCCGAAATCGATGACATCAGGTTCCTTCTCAAGTATTTCCCTGAGGATACCCGGAGAAAACATGTAGATACCCATGCTTCCCAGAAATGGTCTTGAACTGCTGGTCCCATCCTGAGTGCTCATCAGCCCTTCGAGCTCGTCTTCCGATGGTTTTTCCATGAATTTAGTGATAAGACCGTCACCACCAACTTTCATAATGCCCAGAGACGGGGCTTCGGCAGCGGTGACAGGTTTGGTTGCGATAGTGATATCAGCATTACTGCTCTCGTGGCACCTGGCAAATTCCCGGAAATCCATTCTGTAAAGCTGATCGCCCGATAGTATAAGGACCAGGTCCGGATGCTGATTGTTAATATACCTGAGGCTCTGCCGGACAGCGTCAGCGGTTCCCTGGAACCATTCTCTATTTTCATCGGTCTGTTCGGCTGCGAGAATGGATACAAAACCGTTTGTGAACCTGTCAAATCTGTACGTGCGGGCCACGTGTGTATTAAGGCTCTCGCTGTTGTACTGTGTAAGGACAAGCATGTGTCTGATCTGATCGTTGATACAGTTTGAGATCGGTATGTCAATAAGTCTGTACTTGCCACCGATAGGAACAGCGGGTTTGCTTCTGTCCCGGGTAAGGGGGAAGAGTCTCGTTCCCTTTCCTCCACCAAGAATCACCGCAACTATCCTTTTCATCTGTCCCCCCAGGTTTTTCCACATGCAATAGAATCATGCAGCCGGGCAGAGTCAAGGATGCAGGAATAACGAGATTCATGTATTGATATTTTCATCATACACTTGACATTTCTTTAAATATTTGTATAATTTTT
>QNDS01000390.1 GCA_003644925.1 Candidatus Fermentibacterota bacterium | reverse complement strand
GTGCTGTTCTTGTCCGCAACCATCCTCACTTTTTCAAGCAGTTCAACAATTGGTCTGGACTTCCCGATAATCTCCTCGACAGAATGTTTCGAGTGGATTTTTTTCCTGAGTTCCCGGTTCTCCCTCTTAAGATCCCGCTCATTGATGGCTTTCTCTATCGCTATCAGAAGCTGATCTACTTCAAAAGGTTTTACCAGATAATCCGTTGCTCCCCTTCGCATTGCTTTAACTGCTGAGTCTACACTAGAAAAAGCAGTCATAATTATACCTATAAGACCGGGGGAACTCTCCTGCAGCTGAGTCAGAACCTCGAAACCACTTATTCCCGGCATCTTTACATTAACTACAAGTATATCCGGCATGTCCTTCAAACCGGCTTCAACAGCCTGTTCTCCTGTCCCGTAACATGAAACACTGTATCCATGTTCCTCAAGAAGTATGGATAGCCATTCAAGCATAGGTTTTTCATCATCAACTATCATTACAGAAATAGAGCTGTTCACTTGTTCCCCCCCGTTTCGGCTGTTACAACATCAGGCGGCGCTATAGGTATACTTACTTTTACTGTTGTACCCACTCCAGATTCTGATTCAATATCCATTCTCCCCCTGTGATCACGTGCCACTTTCCTGGCTACGAATAATCCAAGACCAGTTCCCTCCTTCTTTGTTGTGAAGAACGGATCAAATATATGAACCATGACATCATCAGGTATTCCGGGTCCGTTATCATGCACACTTAGTTCAACCATTCCGTCTATTGAGGATTTAAGGAGTGAAACAATAATTTTCCCATCGATTATATTTTCCAGAACCTCAACGCTGTTACGCATAATATTCGTAAGCAGCTGTACGAGTCTTGCCTGGTTACCAAATACTATAAAATCACCCTCAATGTGAGATTCTATTTTGACAAGCCCGCCGAACCCCTGTCTGGCCACATCAATTGCTTCGTTTACCACAGCTGCAAGAGATACTGAATTCGTGTAAGATACTTTACTCTCGCGTGACAGTTCAAGATAACCCTCTATTATCTCCGATATCCTCTTCGCCTGATGGCTTATCAGTTCGGTCATTCTGTCCGTTTTCTTCCAGTCCAGCGTTCCCATCTGAAGAATATGAGCAGCGCCGCTCATTGATGCCAGAGGATTTCTTATTTCGTGAGCCATAGTACTGGATAATCGGCCGATAGCCGCAAGTTTTTCCTGTTCCTGAAGCTGCCTTTTCAACTCGAATGTTTCGGTGATATCCGTCATGGCCACAAGCGCTCCCGCCGAGTTGCCTTCATGATCGAGGAATGTACCCATCCTGCACTCCAGAATCGTATTATCCATACTTAACTCTATAACAGAAGGCATGCTCTCCGCTAACTGAAACTCCTTCAGCATTGTATAGATGTCCGTATTGCATACCCCTTCTCGCCATTTATCACCAAGTGAAAGGATTTCTCGGCCGGAGTGGTTAATGCTTACTGGATTTCCTGAATTATCTATAACCAGTATCCCGTCTGAAAGGCTTTCAAGTATTTCGCGTGACACTGTCCTGGCTTCTCTGAGCTCTCTGAGAATTCCTTCAGACCTTCCCTTTTCAAGCAGCAGATGCTGTGAAAGGTAACCTGAAACAAGCCCGGTAATTGTAAGAAATCCAACATATATCAGAACAAAAAGAAGAGCGTACTGAAAAGATATATTCGAGGGGACTGTATGCATCAGTCTTTCAAACGCGCTCCCGGTGGGCGTAACATCAATCAGACTGGAAAATGTAACAAAAGCCATGGACGCTATCATGAGTGAATCCAGCACTGCGATTACAAGACCACCGCGTATGCCAAGAAACACACCCGCTGTGAAAGTATGAATAAAGAAGAATGCGGTGAATGGTCCGTCGAAACCGCCTGCCATTCGAATCAGAACTGAAGCCAGGATCGAGTCCAGAATGAACTGAACCCACACCTGCCATTCTCTCTCCTTCTGGTTTCTTCTAAAGAGGAAATCCAGGAATACCGAGAGAACAACTACGAAGCCTACGATAGAATAAACTTTTCCGACGCTTTGCCAGCCAAGGAACAGAATACCGAAAAGAACGAAAAGACCAAGCACAATGATGCGCCCCACCTGGAACCAGGTGCGGCGCGTCATCGTTAGTATATCCTTATACATTCTCCATCAGTTCTTCGAAACAGCAGCGATTTATTACTACTGTTTGTCCGATTCTCAGTTTCCTACAGCACCAATCATGTCGAAGATCGGAAGGTACATGGCAATAACTATACCACCGACTATCGATCCAAGAATAACGATCATGATCGGTTCGAGTGTAGCTGTAAGTCCCGCAACAGCCGTATCCACTTCTTCCTCATAGAAGTCAGCGATTTTCATGAGCATGGTATCAATTCCGCCGGTCTCTTCTCCGACGGCAATCATCTGGGTTACCATGCCCGGGAAAACACCAGAAGCCTGCAGCGGATTGGAGATATTCTCACCCCCTGATATGCTTGTTCTGGCTTCCATGATAGCATCGGCTATGATCCTGTTTCCTGATGTTCTAGAAGTGATACTAAGACCATCAAGAATGGATACACCACTTGATATCAGTGTACCGAGCGTTCTGGAAAAACGGGCTATTGACATCTTTCTTAACATCATGCCGAAGATGGGCATTCTGAGTTTTATATTATCAATGACCTTCTCGCCGTTATTTGTTTTGTAGAACATTTTATAACCAGTTATCATAACGGCAAAGCCTATCAGGATAAGCAGTACATTATGCTGAACAAACTCGGACAGGTCCACAACGAACTGCGTAGGAGCGGGCAGCGCTCCGCCCATATCATCGAACATCTGCTGGAAAATTGGTATAACGAAAAGCAGAAGCGCCATTACAACAACTACAACCACTATCAAAACAACCATAGGGTACATCATTGCTGATTTTATCTTGCTATTGAGAGCAGTTGATTTTTCAAGGTGAGTGGAAAGCCTGTTAAGGATTGTATCCAGAATACCGCCCTGCTCACCTGCGGCAACCATATTCACG
>QNDS01000389.1 GCA_003644925.1 Candidatus Fermentibacterota bacterium | reverse complement strand
TCACTGATGATCACCACCTCCTTCGAGAAACCGTGATGCAAAACGCTGCCAAGCAGCGCGCCCTCCGTGGCGATCCTGACATGGCGGTCTTTCTTGATGCCCAGTTGTTCCAGATGCTGCTTCCAGTCTGCCTCGATCGCAAGATGCTTGTGGACATCTTCTGTGAGTCGTGCGAGTAATGGCTTCGGGAAGCTTTGCCGCTGTATGTACTCAATGGCATCTTCGTTAATCACGTAATCGCAGTGCCCGTTGCGCAGCAATTGCAGGAAGTTGATTCTGCTTTTGCTTCCGGTACTCTCAAACCAGGCAAAAAACTCGTTGCCTATATGAGTGCAGTACCCGTTCCGGCCCGCATGCCTCGCCCCGGTATCGTCCACATTGATGTAGTTTGACACATTCAGCCCCGCGCACAGTATGCCTGCTTTCTCAAGGTGGAAAGCATCTTTCTGTTCGGTCAGGATCCGATTGACCTGCCCGGAGGAGATATTCACCCCGAAGTCCAGCAGTTCCTCCAATATCAAAGGCTGCGTGACGCAGCCGTGATTATACTGCTGTAGCGCGAAACTTCGCAGCATGGCACTAAAATGCCCGTTAACCGAATCGGGCAACTCCCCTTTGAGCAGCCTACCCTCCGGCGTGATCCAATGCTCCAGCTGATAGCACACGTTATGAACCTTGATTTCAAGGCCCTGGACAATCCACTCGTTGTGGCCGACGCGGATTGAACCCAGCGGGATGTTTTTGGGTGGCACGGGGATCGTTTCGTGGATGGTCAGGTCTTTCGTTTTGCTCCGCTTCTCCGAGCCCGGACGTTTCCCGTTGGCATCCTTCTTCTTCTCTTTCTTCTCCTTTTGATCTTTCTCCAACCGGCTCGGTGGAATCTTCGGCTTGCCTTTGTGTTGCTTCAGGCGGGCGATCTCATCGCGCAGGCACTGAACATCTTCACGTAGCGCCTGAATGGCATGCAACAGCTCTGTTACGAGGGGCGTCTTCTCTTCCTCTGGAATCTTGCCTGGGTCTATCATTTCGTCTCCTGAATCACAATGGTTTCGCCGCCCGTTTCTTTCCTGCCCGCGCCTGCTTGTCTTTGGCATGCATCCGAATAATCTGTTCGCAGCAGTCGGAGACGCCCTTGATCTGTTCCTTTACGCTACGATACTGGCGACACCACCCCTGCACTTCCTCGACCATATCCACCGGGACGTAGATCGCATGGGTCTTTCCTTTAATCTTGGTAGTCAAGAGATGGGCCGAATGCTTCTGTCCGTTCTCTCCCGCACACCGGCAGTTCGGATTACCACATCGACGATGAATCTTTGTCAGTGATCCGATGACGAATGGTTGCTCTTTCCCCATGGCCGCCAGCTTGCGGCGAAGTCTTCTCTTCACGGTTGCCGTGGTGGGTGCTGTATTCATGATGATATGTAAACATACCTATCATATAATAGCAACAAAAAAAGCATCGAAACCACCATTTTTTTGAGGCACGGAAAAAACAGCTATCGTTGCCAAACGCCCAAGGGACGTGAACGGAAGCGTACGGATAAATGCATGGGTTTGCAGAAGATCCCATCCTTGTCCCGATCGTCGTCAGGCATGAGAACTTGTGCCCCTTACATCGAAAGATCTGACGGCCAGGAAGTTATTGAGAAGTTACAGATAAACAAAACAAAAAGGAGAAGGAACATGAAAACAACAACATTAAGTACAAAACTTATTATGGCATTCGCAGTAGTGGTTGTACTGTTTTGCGCTGTTATCGGCGTCTACCACAGAACCGTCGTATCTGTTAACTCCAGCTATAAGAGCCTGATAGACACAGAAATAGCAACAGCCGACCACGCGCAGGGAATCCTGAAATATATGCTTCAATGTCGGCGTAATGAAAAAGATTTCCTGCTTCGTAGCAATGCAAAATACATCGATAAGTTAAACGGCAACTATGAATTACTCGCAGGCAAAGTTGCATCTATCGTTACTCTTGCCAATGGCGCTGGAGATAACAAAACAGCCGAATCAGCGCAAGAACTGGGTGACTACGCAAAAACATATCTCGAGAAATTCGAGAACCTTGCCGATGGCATGAAAGTCAATGGACTGACTTCTTCAGAAGGTCTTCAAGGTGCGTTCAGAGCTGCGGCACACACCATTATGGTCGAGTTGGCAAAATTCGAAATAGATGTGATTGAAACAGAATACTTGCTTCTTCGTAGATGGGAAAAGGATTACGTTCGCACTAACGCCAAAAAATATCGAGGAAGATTGCTCTCGTCCCTTGAGAAGTACGAAACATTTCTGAAGAGCAAAACACTCAGCACAAAGTTTCGTAACAACCAGGAAAAGGCACTTGCAGCCTATGCTGATGCATTTCTTGCATACGAATCATCAGAAGGCGAAAAGCGCACTGCTGCTTATAATGCAATGCGCGCGGCTGCTCATGACCAGGAAAAAAGTCTCAAGAGCTTCTACGTTCCCGGTGCAGCAAGAACAGTTCTCATGATCCGCAGACACGAAAAAGATTACCTCCTTCGCAGGACAGACAAATATGTCAAACGCACAGAATCTGCAGTCTCGGAACTCGAGAAACTCATTACATCGTCAGGAATCTCGAAGGATGAGAAGGAGAACCTTAGCGATCTGCTTGAAAACTACCTATCGGGATTCAAGGCACTCGTAGCTCAGGACACACAGAACAAAGTATATGTTGCTGAAATGCGTGATGCTGTCCACAAGATAGAGCCGGCAATTGCTGCGTTTCTTGCGAAGGCCGAAGAAGCCACAAAGAAAAATGCCGACACATCAGCAGGACAGGTGCGGATAGCGCTTATCATCGCAGCTATCGCAATTCTGGTATCCATATGTATGGCTATCCTTATTCCTCGTTCTATCACAAAACGTATAATACAGATCATAACAGGTCTTTCCGCCGCATCAGAACAAGTAACTTCGGCATCAAGTCAGGTCGCAAGCTCAAGCCAGCAGATGGCAGAAGGCTCAAGCGAACAGGCGTCCAGCCTTGAAGAAACATCCTCTTCG
>QNDS01000388.1 GCA_003644925.1 Candidatus Fermentibacterota bacterium | reverse complement strand
GGGCTTGAGGTTTTTTACCCCGGCCATACACCTGAACACGTTGAGTACCTTCTGGAACTTGCTGCGAAGCATGACCTGGTGGTTACTGGCGGATCCGATTGCCATGACGATACTGAACGCCCGCTTCTGAAGGCCGGGACAGTTAAGGATGTATCCGCTTTTATGAGGATGTTATCGCAGCTGAGTCAGAAGTGATTACTTGAATATTGCTCTCTCCCTGATCATCCTTTTCGCAGGAGCCTTTCTGCAGGGACTTACGGGGTTTGGATACTCCCTCTTTTCGCTCCCCCTTCTGGTTATTCTGATGCCTGTCTCCACAGCAGTGCCCATGCTGTGTCTGACCAGCGTATTTCTCAATCTGAGTGTATTCCTAAGAGCAAGGAGGAACCTTGACCTGAAAAGGATACTTCCCCTGCTGATCTCCGGAGCAGCTGCGCTTCCAGCAGGAATCTGGCTGCTGAAAACTGCAGATGAATCCGCACTCAAGATCATCATCGGTATTATTGTAACCCTTTCTTCGCTCATTTACCTGTCCGGATTCAGAGTCAATGTTAAAAGGGAAAAACTGGTCATGATACCTGTTGGTTTTCTGAGCGGTCTGATGAACGGCGCCACTACTTTCAGCGGTCCTCCGGTTATCCTCTTTTTTGCCAATCAGAAGGTGGCCAAACATCAGTTCCGCGCCAGCCTTGCCACCTACTTTCTGCTCCTCAACATAGCAGCTGTTCCGGCTTTTATCGCCGGTGGTCTTCTTACGGGCGAAACGGCTCTTAATACTCTTTACGTTTTCCCTGCTGTTATTCTGGGCGTACTGGCTGGAATAAAGATGGCTGACGTGGTTAGTGAAGAACGATTCCGGTTTGTTGCGCTGATCGCTCTTGGAGTTCTGGGAGTTTTTTCCGTCGTTTCAGGTCTTTGAACCGAAGTCTTTGTTGCTTCCGCTCAATCCCAGCTGTATTGCAATGCCCCTTCGCAGGAATGAAATTTCCTGCCTGAACTGAGTGTTTTTTGAAAATATCCTTCTGATCAGTACGGCTGCAAGCCTTAGAAATAAGAGCGCCGCAAGAAGAAAACGGTGCAGAAACAGAGGAAGCAGGCCGAAGTGTTTTCGTACGAACCTGTGTTTACCCTTGTAGAACTCAAGGATGAGGTCACTCCCCCAGTACTTAATAGCTGACTGGCTTCCGAAGTGCGTAATGCAAGCGGTGTGAACGAACCAGATGCCCCATCCGGCCATTTGCATACGATAGCACCAGTCGGTCTCCTCATGAAACATCGGGAAACCTTCGTCTTTCAAGCCTATCTCCTCTACAGTCTCTCTCCTGACCATGACGCAAGCCCCTATAATCCAATCGGACTGTATGGTTTCATCATGATCCCAGTACTCAAGGACCGCCTTTTTTCTCCAGCTGTTGGGCAATCTTTTCCAGGGAAGAATGTGTCGAAGAAGAAGGAACCTGGATTTCAGGAAATTCCGGCAGGATGGCTGAAGAGAACCGTCCCCGTTCAAAAGCCTCGGAGCGGCAAGACCTGCGCGGGGATTGCTGTCCAGAAAATTCACCAGGTCATCGATCGCATTTTCATGACATAATGTGTCCGGATTGAGACAGAGAAGGTATTCACCAAGACTCGCCTCTATCGCCTGGTTGGTTCCCCCTGTAAACCAGTTGTTGAAATCGTTTTTAATGCAGCGCACTTCAGGATGTTTTTTTTCTGCGGCATCCATTGAACCATCCCGGGAGTTGTTATCAACAACTATTACTTCAAAAGGAACAGTCTTAACAGTGGCAGATATGGAATCAAGACAGTCAAGAAGCATCTCACCGCCGTTGTAATTGACAATGAGGATAGAGAGTTTGACTTCAAATGGCCGACTAATCGGTTCAAGGGGTTTATCGGTGTATTTCAAATATGACTTCTTCCGAGAAGTGCCATCATTTTCCAGTGGTTTTCTGGAATAGAGCCTGGTGCCTTCTTCGTGTTCCTGAATTTTCCAGGATGGTAAAACCACTTTTTACAGCTGTATCCACAGTTGCTCTGAAACCCTGCTTCGATACATGACCGCCCGGCTCAACTACCAGTAACTTCCCACCCTCCTTCAAGACTCTGTAAATCTCGACCAGGAAAGATGAGGGATCAGGCACTTCATGAATGACTGCTACAGCAAGAACGAAATCCGCTGCGCTATCCAGATCATCAATGTTAAGACAATCACGCCTGCAGACCCGCGCCTCAATACTGCTTAAGAGGTTCTTCTTTTTGGCTCTCCTGTAAAGCTTCTGGACCATTTTTTCCTGAAGGTCAATACATATGACTTTGCCATCGGAGCCAACCATTTCCGCCATGGGAAGGCTGAAAAAACCCATGGCACAGCCCACATCAATAACTGTCATTCCCTCTTTTATATAAGGGGACATTCTTTTCACAGGGTTATCGAACAGTTTCCGCAGAGGGCTCGCAAGCAGGTATCCGACCCATACGGGACATACTTTATCTGCCAGAATACACCTCCCTTGGTTATGAAATAAAGATCAGAGGATCATTATATCCCGGGGGTCATCAGGACTGACTTTAACCGTGATAGTATTTCCCACCTGGAACTGAGCCAGGACAGTGAGAGGTATGACCTGTTTGTGAGTGATTTCACAGGGTGGATGAACAGGAGAATTCAAGTGAAGCCTGAAACGCAGTTTTGGCTGATTGTTGATATATGTTCCAGTTTCACTTACTTCGAGAATCTCAGCCTGGCCATCGAACCAGGTTGCCTCAATGCGGTCACGTCTTCTGTTTGAAAGCTGCACCCAGACAAGCACTCCGAGATTGCTAAGCAGGAAAAACCCGCCCATCGCCCAGAAGAAAATGTTCAATGGATGGCCGTCATCCGTTTTAGCGCCAGGAGATACGAAAAAGCCGGCTATAATAAAGCCAACTACTATCACGGCAAATATGCCGAATACACTCCAGTTCATTCCCCTTCTCATTCCCATAACATTATTATATCTCCCATTCTCGGATGGGGCAAGAAACGAGGTTCCCCAAGGCATGACAAATT
>QNDS01000387.1 GCA_003644925.1 Candidatus Fermentibacterota bacterium | reverse complement strand
GTGTATCCCACGGTGGATCGCGAGAGTTCGTTCTCACCACTGCCGCCGATACCAGTTACATTCACCACAACCGAAGTTACTATGGAAACATCTCCGGTTTCAAGGTTAATTGATACAGGATTGTAACGTATCCAGGCTACGCGGACATCCCTGAGAATATTTATGGATTCCAGCTCTACTGAACTGGCGGGAAATACCTGAGAAGAACTGTAAATGGAGCTATCGATCCTGTATGGCGTGGGTCCTGCTGTGTATGTGGGAGGATCCTGATAAGGTGCGACGTTGTACTGACCCAGATACTGGGTTTCTTCACTTACGATCTCAAGCTCGATGTCGCCGTAGTCCGGAATAAGAACCATTCTCCGAATAACCGGCAGGTCGGGAGAACCGATGATTGCCAGAAAACCTCCGTTGGATGGTATACGGAACATGGTTCCGAGCCCGAATGTTTCGAGTTCGATCTCAACAGTTTCAAGTGCAGAAAGATTGAATTCGATAAGCTTGCTGTTGTCCGTGGATTCAAGTAGAAGAACATCCTCAACCGCATCAGCTGCACGATAGACTATCTCTCCCGATGCGAAAGCCGCCACGAAAAGTAATGTCAACAGTATGAAGAATTTCATTTCCAGGTTCCCCCGTTCGATAATATTGAATGGTTAGATAAAGAATAACTAGTAGAACTATTCTTCTGAATTATCCTCAAGTCAATACGATGTGATACCAAAATCCCAGGCTGGAGAGCGTTTCTGGAAACGCAATGCCGGATTTAAGTAACCTTCTCCCCGAAGTGTTATAATTGATCCTGCAGCATCAGAATACAGGGAAGTCATTACAGAGGGGGGCAGGTTATGAAGATTTATGCTATCGGCGACCTGCATCTTTCCCATGCAAGCGGGAAGCCCATGGATGTTTTCGGTGATCACTGGAAGGACCATCATCGGTTGATCGGGAAGAACTGGAAAGAGCAGGTATCGGAGGATGACCTGGTGTTGCTGCCGGGAGACCTTTCCTGGGCGATGAAGCTCGACGAAGCTTCTGAGGATCTGAACTTCCTTGGTGAACTCCCAGGAAGGAAAATTATTACAAAGGGCAACCATGATTACTGGTGGTCATCCTTAACGCAGATCAGAAAAGTACTGCCTCCCGGCATTATTCCCATTCAGCATACAGCGTTTGATGCAGGAGCAGCTGTAGTTACAGGTACCCGGGGGTGGATCACTCCTTTGAGCGAGGAGTACGATAAAGAAAAAGATGAGAAGATCTACATGCGCGAACTTCACAGGCTTGACCTTGCGCTGGAGTCTGCTGCGGAGATGCGCAAGGGGGAAAAGCCGCTGATAGTGATGATGCATTACCCTCCGGTTGTATCCGGAAAGACTACAGAGTTCTCACAGATTCTGTCAAAGGGGGGTGCGGATATTTGTATATACGGGCATATTCACTGTTCCCCCGGCCAATGGCCAGGGGAGTTGGATGCCGAGATCGATGGTGTGAAGTACATGCTGGTTTCTGCGGATTATCTTAATTTCAGACCGATGAGGATTATGCAGCAATGATAGTGAATGCGTCAGCTCTGGGTATGAGATTCGGAGCGGAAGAGATTTTCGAGAATGTCAGTTTTACCATCAACCGGGGCGACAGGACTGCTCTGGTCGGGGTTAATGGCGCCGGAAAAACCACTCTTCTTAAAATTCTCACTGGAGAGCTTGAACCGGTATCGGGAGACTTTCACGTATCCGGAGGAGTAAGGGTTGCCCATCTGCCGCAGCAGATGAGCAGATTTCCAGATGGACCATTGCGCGATACGGTCTGCAGAGAAGCGGGAGAAGCTGCCAGAGCTCTGGAACAGATGCGTACGATCCACGCTGATCTTGAAAAAACAGATGACAGCGGCAGGCAGAAGCAGCTTCTTGACAAGCTGGCGGACGCACATGACGTTGCCGACTCGACGGATGCCTTCAATATAGGCAGCAGGGCGGAGAAGGTTCTTTCCGGTCTTGGATTCACCGTCGCTGATTTTGATAAGCCCATGGAAGAATTCTCAGGGGGATGGAGGATGAGGGGGCAGCTCGCCTCCCTTCTACTTTCGGACCCCGATCTGCTGCTTCTGGACGAACCCACTAACCACCTTGACCTTGAAGCGAGGATCTGGCTTGAGGAATACCTCAGTAAATTCAAAGGCGCCGTCTGGGTGATCTCACATGATCCGGGGTTTCTTGATCGCGTTGTATCCCGTGTATTCGAGCTGGAGTTCGGTGAGCTTTCCTCGTATACCGGCAACTACTCTTTTTATGAACTGAAGAAGCGGGAGGATATCTCCCGAAGGGAGAAGCAGGCAAAACATCAGGCTGAGCAGATAGAAAAGATCACAAGGTTCATAAAGAGGTTCAAGGCAACTGAAAGCAAACGTTTTCAGGTGCGCAGCCGCGAGAAGATGCTTGAGAAAATGGAAGTAATACAGACCCACAGAAACCCGGGCCACATGCGGCTGAGATTCCCGGATCCTCCAAGAAGCGGGAAAATTGTCGCCCGTCTTGAAGATGTGTCCAAGCAGTATGACAGATCCGTTTTCAGCGGTGTGAATCTTGAAGTTGTAAGGGGAGAGCGTATCGGCATCGTAGGAAAGAACGGTGAGGGGAAATCGACACTTTCTCGGATACTTGCCGGAGTTGAAAGCCCGACAGAAGGAAGCCTTGAAATGGGATCCGGTGTCGAAACCGGCTTCTATACTCAGGAGGTTGATCAGAACCTTGATCCGGGACTCAGCCTTCTCGAGCAGCTGGCTGCTATCAGCCCCTCAAGTTCCGACAGAGAACTGCGGAGCATACTGGGCGGATTCCTTTTTACAGGGGACGATGTTTTCAAAAAAACAGGCGTTCTCTCGGGCGGAGAGAAGAGCCGCCTTGCCCTTGCACGCATTCTACTCAGTCCCGTTAACTTCCTGATACTGGATGAGCCGACAAATCACCTTGATATCTTCTCTCGGAACGTGCTGTGTGAAGCCCTTGAGAAGTATCCCGGGACACTGATCCTTATCAGCCATGATGAGCAGCTTCTGTCGCTG
>QNDS01000386.1 GCA_003644925.1 Candidatus Fermentibacterota bacterium | reverse complement strand
TACTTTGTTGAAATGATCTATTGCGGTATCACAATGCTTTACCTTCATCAATTCGTAAGCAAGATTAAAGTGAGCCTGAACATGGTCGGGTTTGTATTCAAGAAAACTATTATAGGTATCGATGGCGTTTTGCGATTGGCCTGACTTCTGATAGGCAAATCCCAGCCAAAACCCAGTTTGTTTGTAATTAGGGTTAAGCTCAATAATTCGTTTGAAGTGGAGAATAGCCTCTTCCAGGTTACCTGCTTTTTGTAGTTTGCTGGCAGCTTCGTATTGATACTTGAGTGATCGCGGGTCCAGGTCAGCAGCCAGCAACAGTTCTTTGAGTGCCTCATCTTTCTGGCCGGCGATTCCCAGCCCCTCTGATAGCCAGTAATGTGACAAAGCCCACGTGGGGTTCAGAGTCACCATTTTTTGCAGCCTGCGTATCCCTTCTGCTTCTTTTCCCATGCGAACTTGTAGCAGACCCAAGTTTATATTGGCATAGATATGATTTGGTCTTTGTCTGATAGCTTCTTTGTAATGAAACTCGGCAAGTTCGGGGTTTTTGCCGACTATAGCTAAACCATAATTTTGATGGGCAAGGGCAACCGCTCCATACGTTACGCTTTGCTCCCAAAAACTCGTTTCTGTTTTCCAATGTGTGTTGATGTAGTACGAGGAAACAGAAAAATATAGTGCAAGGCTCGATAATAAGATGGCGGAAAGAATCTTGTGACGGAGTGTGGAAACAAGAATGGCTAAGGTGAGGCTCAGGAAAACAAGTGGCAGGTACTGACGGTAATCGGTTACGACATACCTGAATGGAAAGATTGAAGACGTTAGAGCAAACAGCAACCAGTACGCCAAAATAGAAAAAGTAACCAAGGGGTTTCGTTTTCGAAACATCCAGGCAATTATCAGCGTGCCAAGAATAAAAATAAGACCAAGTACCGCAGTTGGTGACAAGATACTTTCAATCATTTCCACCTTTGCAAGAGCCCGCATTTCAAAGGGCCAAACAAAATTCCTCATATAATAAAAAAGGTGTGCGTCCAGCATTGTTAAAGGATAAACCAGACCTTTGAATATGCGCAGGGGATCTTCAGCATTTTGGTGGACGATCCATAAAGATCGAAAGAGGAAGTAGCCGGCTGTTGGAACGGCGAACATAGCGGTTCGTGCCCAAAGCCTCCAGTCCCGTAGTTTCACGCCAACCAGAATCCATTCAAATATAAACACCAGGCCGAAACCCACTATTGCGACCTGTTTGGAGAGTATTGCAAGGGACAACAACAACAATGAAAACAACCAACCGAATATCGTATCCCCTGTTCTGCGCATACCAAAATATACGAGAATGGATGCGATTAAGAAAAACACCATCAACAAAAGGTCCCTGCCGGCAATATAGTTAACTGCTGATCCTGCAATGGGGTGCACTGCAAATATTAGAGCGGCAAAGAAAGCCTGGTTGCTGAGATGAAGCGTTGGGGATTGTGATCCAGGAATTTCTCTCCAGTTGCCTAACAATAGACAAAAAAGAAAATAGATCAAGATTGTAGAACCAATATGAATTGCAATATTTCCAACGTGAAATCCAGCGAGCTTACTCGTTCCGGTTGCATTTGAGATTTCACTATTTATGGCATGAGAAAGAGGCATTATGGGCCTGTATTCAGCAATCTGCGGAACCGTACTACCCGTTCGAATATCAGTAAAGAATTTGCTGGGGGGCCATAACGTATTGATTTCAGTGTTGCTTGCAACTCTATGGAAGCTATCCAAGTGATAACCATTATCTAAGGTATTGGAAAAAACCAGTGATGTAACCACTATCAATAAGGTTAGGTGAATGCTCTGGCTCAGCCAGGATTGCCCGCCCAGAGCATGTGATCGTTTTTCATTCATAATTGATTGGCTAGCTTAAAATATGCTTGATAGATTATCACGAGATCAGGCCATTTGAATAACTCAATCAAACTGAATTTAGTTTGGTTCGTTTATGGGCAAAGTGAAATTAGAATTTTACAGGGCAGAGAGAAAAGTGGTTTTAAGGTGGTTAAAAATAAATCATATTTCAGGTAGATTTATTGCAGGAATGTTGTATATTTAATACGTAGTACAGAAAAGCAGGCTAATTAGTTAGTTCTTGTTTTTCTGGTACGGGGTTTTGAGGGTATTGCTGGTACTCACATTGGGGTCAGTACGCGGCATGTTATTACTCTCGATCATCCATTGAGTTTGCCGACTTGAGTAAAAATTTTCTGTCGGCGTGGGTCAGGATGACTATGGGGTCACAAAAGCAAGGATGTTCTTCTCAATGGAGAGGGATATTCTTTTTCACGTTTGGGGAAAAGAAATCCACAGAATTTTAAGCGCATCGAGCTTAAAGCTATGTGAGGGTCAGATTTCGTAACCTCCACATCTATTTGCCAGGCAGGCACGTTAAACAACACGGAAGTCCATCTCGGTGGGTTGGAAACCAGCGCACAATGTCGTGCGTCGGTGTTGTGCTACGGAAGGCAAATCGTTGGGAGTTACTTTGTTATGAAACGTAGATGCAATATTGCGATTTTACCCAAAATCGCGACGCTTGTTGGGGGCGCGATCTTGAGCTCCCTTCTCTATGCACCTCTAGCTTTCGCTGAGCCGAAAATTCATGAGGTACAGCCATACCCGATAGATGCACCAGAGGACCTCGTAATCTGGGGTAAGGGATTCGGAGAAGATCCGATGATCTATTTTGGTACATATCCCGATCCTTTGGATACGAGCGTTCTTCAAGACGCATGCGATGATATGGAAGCAGCCCCGGCACCACCACTTGATCCGACAGGTTTCATGTGTATCGTTGCCGCATTGCCAGATGGAGTTCTCGATGAACCTGAGTTTGGCGGAGGAGAACCGGAAGTTCCTAGCGGCGACTATCTTTTGAAAATGGTAGCAATTGGCCAGGAAGTTTGCACCAGGAAACCAGCTTCTATCCTGTTTTTACATGTTCCTGGTGACTGTAGCGCCACCGATAATACTCAGGATGGAGATTACTGCTCGGGAGAGGCTGATGCAGCTGACTTTGAGTTCGAAT
>QNDS01000385.1 GCA_003644925.1 Candidatus Fermentibacterota bacterium | reverse complement strand
TGACCCTGATATGTAGAGGGATTATACGACCCTACATTATACCCCTGAAAGGCGGGACTATATCCGGGTAAATCGTACATGGGATTACCCTGATATATATTATTACGCATCCAGTCCGTACCCTGCCATACCTCGCCTTGTGCTGGATTCTGATTATACCCAACGGTAGGATTATCTCCCATCAATAAATCGTGTGCTGAACCCATATTATACCTCTTTCTTTACTATCCAATGAAACCGTTTAACAGGCTCCAAGTTATATCCCTGCTCTTTAAATATAGTTGCAAAATGATTCTGTACCTTACGATTTGGACTATGCGACACTATCTGTGTACAACGATGCTCAAGCCCAAAGTTAGCTATTTCAGCACAGAGTAGCTTTGTCGGTTCTGCCGTGTCTGAACTGTTATAAATATGCTTTAAAGTTATTGTGCCTATATACGGTAACTGTTCAATTTCATACTGTGCGAAAGCTACAGCTTTTCCTTCATCAAATACCATTGTAAAACAGGCCATTCTTCTACCATTTTGAACCACGTTACAGAAAAATGTCCACAAACTCTCGTACTGTAACCCTGCCTTTTTACTGTATTCATTCACTAACGGTGCGACTACACCCAAATACCGTGGCTCGGTTATTCTTAATATTTTCATGTAATTGTCCCCCCTATACATATTTAGTCTTGACTTAAAAGCCCATTTGCACTCCAATACACATCTCTGTTAGCAGATACAGCACCGGATACATTTATTGTAAAAGTAGAACTTCCGATTGCCGTCACCCAAAGTGCATTTGTTTCCGCTTCTGTTCCAGTTAATATAACACTTGTTGGCGTAATATCTAAACCATGTGAAACAGCAATCGTTGTGTTTCCATTCAACACAGTTGCTACCCCCGTGGCTTCTGTTTTATACCCCCTGACACCTCTTGCAACTTTTGGAGCATTATTCATTATTATAGTTGCACCCGCGCTCACGAGAAAATGTCCACCATTTAAAACAACATTATTGCTGCTAACAATATCTATAAGATATTCTGGATACCCAGTAGCCTCCTCAATGGTAAAACTGTTAAATTCTATATCTCGTCCAGTAGAATTTATGTCCACAGCAGATGTTGTCGCTGTTTCAGACCTGTTAGCGTTTTGTACAACACCAGTAAATTCTAGCTGATATGCTGACGCACCAACAATTAAGGCTTGTTTTTTTGCACTAAGTGATCTTAAGTCTATAAATAAATTTCTACTGCTTGCGCCGACTATCTCTACTCCAATTTCATCTTCAACAGAATCAACCCCAAGTTTCATACCACGACAATCTGTAATATAAACACCATGTTCACCGTTATCTCTTGTCATACAAGCATCTATAATTAAACTTCCAACATCATAATCTAGTCCAATATTTGTTAAGACAACTCCATTTTTCCCCTTATTTGCAAAAAGACTGTTAATATGGATATTGGCACTGTGTAATAAAGACCCGTCATTAATAGTTAATAAATCTACTGTTTGTGTTTCATCACCAAGAGAAAATACGTCAGCCCAAAAACTTTGACATCCAGATACAACTACACCACTATTTCCTTGAAATATTGTATCCATTAATTGTATTGTGATATCATGTGTTTCGTAAAACACAGGCCCATATTCATCGTAAAACAATTTCATATCACCGAAACCACCAAATGCTGATGTTGCGTCAATATATATTGACTGACCACATCCAGTTCCCGATGTTCCGGTATTAAAAGATTTAAATTGAAGTTTGGATGTTTTTTCTTCTCCCGCACCTTCTTTTGAGACACGACAAACTCGACCTTTATAGTTATCTCCCTTGACATCTATTGTTGCATCCCGAATACCCCTGATTAAAAATGCCTGTTCTGCGTCTGATGGGTCTGCGATTGAATAATCTTTAAGTGTGCCTCCGTCTCGCACCCACAAATCTAAAGTAATGTATCTGCCATCGAGTATTTCAAATGCATTTCCAACAACTACATCTGGAGTCATGGGACTATTCATAATCAAGCTGCCACCATATTTCCCACTCCAATTTATAGTGCAGGTGTTTGATACTCTGTACCTATGCCCAGGCGGAAAAATAACGGTTGAATATGCGCTCCCGTCTACTGCGTCAAAAGCTGTTTGTGTTGCGATAGAATCGTCTGTGCCCACACCCACTCCTGTGCAATCACCAACCGCACCAAACCAACCGACATAAACAAGACCTTTTCCAATCGTTAATACCCCCGACCCGTTCCCCCAATCAAATATCTGCTGATCCGGCTCGGCAATAATTGGGCCATTTATAGTTAAATCTGCATCATCCGTGGTATCCTTAATCAGCGCACCGGGATCAAGATCAATAAAGATATTACCCGGTATTACATCTGTGGTCTTAAATATATATGATGTTGTATCCCCATTTACAGGATCGTGTCGTAACTTGATTGTGACCGTCTTGTCTGTACCCACCGTATCCACGATACGTTTAATCGTTACCTCATCCCCTAAAACACCCTGATCAAGTTCAGAAGCACTTGGTGTGAACACCACTTCCTTACGGGATAGATATTGATATAAATCGTTCACCCAACGACCCATTTCTTCCTGGTCGTCAAGTTCGTCTGGTGGTGGGAAAGGTAATGTCATAGTCTAATAGTTTGTCCCGTAACCTACTAATGTTAGCCATATTGTTGTCGAAGATAAGTTACAACCCCATGCTAGATCAAACCTAAGACTACTGTCCACGGCAACTTTGAAAGTGCTAAGACCAGCTACGTACGCGTCGTAATCGTCGGCATTTCTACCGTCACTAGCATAAAAAACTCTATTTACATGTCCTGTTCCTTCTGTAGATCCTGTTTTTCTCGCGTATACCATTAAACTATTAACATCAGCAACATCTGTTCCAGTAGCCAAACCATCAATTTTTAACTCTACCCAGTTAGTACCTGATGGAACAGAATCCATAGATGTCCAAATATTATCAGCGCTAGACCCTGTCGGCCCCACTGATTCCCAGTTTGTTTCGGTAATGACAGAATCAATTTGAAAATCAACGTCCG
>QNDS01000384.1 GCA_003644925.1 Candidatus Fermentibacterota bacterium | reverse complement strand
TTGGTAGCGGGGACAGGATTTGAACCTGCGACCTTTGGGTTATGAGCCCAACGAGCTACCAGACTGCTCCACCCCGCGACTGCAAGCGGAATTATAGGAAAGATGCTGTGAGTGTCAAGGGCGGAGCGTGTTTCAGTCCCTTTTTAATTCCTCCAGAATATCTCCTTCGCAGTCATGGATATTAATAATAAGTGGCATTGAGCCTGGGAGGGAATGAGTTGCGCATCCGAAACACGGGTCGTATGCCCGGAAGCCCATTTCCACCAGGTTCAGAAGTCCCTGTCCTATATTGCCGTCCTTAATCACAGTCTGGGCTGCTTTCTTGAGTGACATGCATATGGCTGCGTTGTTGTTCGTTGTTCCCACTATGAGGTTGACCTTTTCGACGATACCGTTCTTATCTGTAATGTAGTGATGATAGAGAGTTCCCCTGGGTGCCTCAACCTGTCCCACGCCTTCTCTGGGTGTCTTCGTTGGTATTGTCCTTATGTTGTCAGAAGTTATTTCGGGGTCGGTTGCCAGCTCAAGCATTCGTTCAGCAGCGTACAGCAGCTCCACAAGACGGGCCCAGTGGGTAGCAAGGGTAGCATTTATCGGTTTCCCGCCCAGTGTGTCGTACATTTTTTCGTACTCTTCCTGCGCGAGCGGAGTAGCCATTCCATCGGCAGCGTTGCACCTGGAAAGAGGAGTGGTTTTATATACGCCGCTGTCCTTGCCATCGACGAAGCCCTTCCAGCCCACCTTCTTCAGATAGGGGAATTTCAGGTATGTCCAGGGTTCAACCCTTTCCGCTATATGATCGAGGTAGTCTTCAGCGTGGAATTTTGCGAATTCATTGCCATCCTGATCGGTTACCCTGACCATGCCGTCGTAGAAGTTGATGTGATTGTTCTCATCAACGGTGCCCATGTTGTAGGTGTTGTGACAGTATCCATCGTGCAGGATCATGTCTACATACGTTTTGTTTGCCAGGACTATGTCTTCAAAAGCCTTCAGGCTGAACTTGCCGAACTCCACAGCATCGCGGGCAACACCCTCGATTTCCTTCCGCTCCTCCTCGGTGAGTCCTTTTGAGACTCCGCCGGGGATCGAGGAAACCGGATGTATGGTCTTTCCGCCAAGTGTCTTGATAACCTGGTGGCACCTGTGTCTTGTATTTATGACCTTGAGGCCTGTTTCCTTGCCGACCTTCGCTATGACGCCAAGGATATTTCTGACTTTGGGATCTGAATCGGGGCCGACTATGAAATCAGGTCCTCCAAGAATGTAGAAATGGGTTGCATGATCGGTTACGTAGAATGCGCTGTAGAGGAGTTCTCTCAATTTCTTGGCCGCTGATGGTATTTCCACTCCGTACACGGCATCCGCAGCTTTTGCAGAAGCCATGTGATGGGCTTCGGGACAGACCCCGCATATTCTGGTGGTTATCCTTGCCAGTTCCTCAACAGGATGCCCCTCGCAGAATGTTTCGAAGCCCCGAAGCTCCGGAACTTGAAAATAGACATTATCTACATTCCCCGCATCGTCAAGAAAAATCTCTACCTTCCCATGACCCTCAAGGCGGGTGATCGGGTCAATGCTAATCCTTGTAGTCATCTGTAGTCTTCCTTCGGAGTATTGAATGTGGCAGGCTGAAGCGGTAGAAGAGACCTGCGGGGCAGGGGATCTGATCCATTATCCTGTCAACTTCTTCAGGGTCTTCAGAGTCTATGACAGAACCGAGTGCACTTACTATCTTGGCGCCCTGGTCAAAGACTCCAGGCGGGGGACCGTAGCATCCTCTGCACGGCATCCCGACTGAAGGACAGAGAGCTTCACATCCCGTACGCGTTCCAATTCCCGCGCAATATATGCCCTGTTCTAGCAGGCATATGTCTGGTTCGGGTATTATCTCATGGGGTCTGAAGAAACGGGAGATTTTTGTTTCCTTTTTTTCCAGTGGGCAATCATCGCACACTATCTTCGTACCCGCGCCAACTACACTGCCTTTTTCCGGAAGGTTGCCTTCCAGCACTGCTTCCAGTACAGCCCATGTCTGATCCGCAACTGGAGGGCATCCGGGAACGTAGTAATCAACATCCACAACCTGATCGAGTGTGTATACAGTATCGTAGAGTTCCGGCAGTTCGAGTATTCCCTCAGGTACTTCCGTTCTGGTCTGGGGGTAGATACCCTCCGGGTTGTCCATTGAAGGAACATCAATGTAGTTACGCTTTAAGATTTCCTTGCGGGTTTTCAGGTTGGCAAGCCCCGGGATACACCCCTCATAGGCACATGAGCCGTAGGCCACAAGTATCTTTGATTTCTGCCTGAGAAGCTTTGCCATTTCCTCGTTCTCCGAATTCCTTATGGCTCCGTTGAACAGGCATAGATCGATTTCACCATCTTCCATGGCTCTGACTGCATCGTACTTAATGTCGATGGCGCAGGGCCAGAAAACGATATCCACAGCTTCTGTCAGAGGCAGTATTCTGTCACCTATATCCAGTACGGCTATCTCACATCCGCCGCAGCTGGCAGCCCAGTATAAGGCTACTTTCGGTTTACTCATGATAAATCCTCTTTTCTCATCATGACAGGGTTCCGAAGTAATCCTTTGTATGCTGCTTTTTCCTGACTTCAGGATTGCTGTAGTCCGGCAGTATCATGGGTGCTATTCTGTCTTCTTCTATTTCTGCAGCTTCTACTTCCTTGTTGTAACGTTTGACATGATCGAGATTCGCAGGGCCGCTGTCACCGTGTTCCCTTACGAACTTGGCTGCCTGCGTGCCGGCTATTCTACCGAACACAATAACGTCCAGCAGTGAATTACCCATGAGTCTGTTCTCGCCATGAATTCCACCGGCTACTTCGCCTGCAGCGTAAAGACCAGGTACGTTCGTTTGACATTTGCAGTTTATGTCCAGCCCGCCGTTCTGATAGTGCAAGGTCGGGTGGATGAGCATGGGCTCTTTTGAAATATCGATTCCGAACCGCCTGAAAAGAATATGCTTGCCCGGGAACTCTTTTCTTACAGTTCCCTCACCCTTGAGCATGTCTATCATGGGGGAATCCAGCCATACACCGAATTTGCC